>CALGSR010000071.1 GCA_937902115.1 uncultured Bacillus sp.
AGTGAGCAAGCCAAAAAGCTCCATGAATATTTGATGAAAAATGTATACATACAAGCAATCCTTCAATTGCCGGAATCCTTATTTAAAAATAAGCAAAATGCAAAAAGTATTTTAATTATGCAGAAGCACGGAGAGCAAGTGAAGCAGCCAAAAGAGGTACTGTTAGTAAATATGCCTACTTTAACAAATGGTTCAGAGTTGGAAAAGGTTTTAATAAAAATGGACAGATGGATAAACGAGAATAAGTAATGTCTTTTGTTATTAAAGAGATGAGACCTTTCGTAGGATGGCTTTGGGTAAGAGCAAAGCTGCCCTAACGAAAGGTTTCTTTGGTATTGGAAATATTTGTATTGATTAAACAATCTGAAAATATTTACTTTTAACTTGTAAACGCCAACATTCGACAAAATCCTTGAATAACTTCGCAGACAATGCTTAAATGAAAAATTGAGGAGATTAATTATAAATTTTGTACAAACTATCATTGTACTACTACTGCTTATAATTAATAAAGACTGTTATATAAAGGAGCGTTAGCAATCATGGCAAAAATTATCGCAATTAATGCCGGCAGCTCATCGTTTAAATTCCAATTATTTGAAATGCCGAGCGAAGAAGTTATTACAAAAGGTCTTGTTGAAAGAATTGGTATGAATGATTCAATTTTTACCATCACAGTAAATGGTGAGAAGCAAAAGGAAACTTTAGATATTCCTGATCATAATGTTGCTGTCGAAATGTTATTAAATAAATTAACTGACCTAAAAATTATTGAATCCCTAAATGAAATTGAAGGGGTGGGTCACCGTGTAGTACATGGTGGAGAAGAATTTGCTGATTCTGTATTAATTACAGAAGAAGTTTTACAAAAAATTGAGGAACTGTCTGAACTGGCTCCGCTTCATAATCCGGCCAATATTACAGGTATTAGAGCGTTCCATAAAGTGCTGCCTAATGTTCCTGCGGTTGCAGTGTTTGATACAGCGTTCCACCAAACGATGCCGGAGAGTTCATTTGTATACAGCCTGCCACATGAATATTATGATAAATTTGGCATTCGTAAATACGGCTTCCATGGTACTTCACATAAATTTGTTGCAGAACGTGCAGCGGAAATGCTTGGCAGACCTTTAAGCCAACTGCGTTTAATTTCATGTCACTTAGGAAATGGAGCTAGTATTACAGCCATTCAAGGCGGTAAATCGATTGATACATCAATGGGATTCACTCCGCTTGCGGGTGTAACTATGGGAACGCGTTCAGGAGATGTTGACCCTGCCCTTATTCCATATATCATGGAAAAAACAGGTAAATCCGCAGAGGAAGTTATCGATGTTTTTAATAAGCAGAGTGGTATGCTTGCCCTTTCTGGTTTTTCAAGCGACCTGCGTGATATTGAAGTAGAGGCGGAAAAAGGCAACGAAAGAGCTGAGCTTGCTTTATCCGTATTCGCCAGCCGTATTCATAAATACATCGGTTCTTACGCTGCTCGTATGTATGGAGTAGATGCGATTATCTTTACCGCAGGAATCGGTGAAAACAGTGATGTGATCCGTGCTCGCGTATTGAATGGTCTTGAATTCATGGGAGTTTATTGGGATCCATCATTAAATGAGCTTCGCGGCGAGGAGCGTTTCATCAGTTACCCGCATTCACCAGTAAAAGTAATGGTGATTCCAACAGACGAAGAAGTTATGATTGCCCGCGACGTTGTTCGGTTAAGCAATTAATAAGATAAAAAAGACAAAGGTTAAAGGGGCCTTTGTCTTTTTTGCGCTTTAAGCAAAGTTTGCCGAGTAAGATTTTGCCAGCAGATATGATATACTGGACAAAACTCCAAATGAAACTTAAGGGGGGATTGGCAATGTCCTTATCAGCCAGTGAACAGAAAGTGCTGCAGGAAATCCGTAACTGGGAGAATAAGCTGTATAAATATGAAGCAAATGATTTCCAGTTAATGTATGACAAGTATATTGAGCGTTCTTTCAGCAATTGCCTGAAAACATAAGACAGTCTTTTTTTGAGGTTCTGGATAACTGGTTATTTCATGCCCATGCTTTGCTTCAAGGTTCACAAATGCAAATGGATGCAAAAGAGCGGATTATTTTGAATGGAAGAATTTTTAATGAAGAAATTGCAGATATTCAAGATATGAAGCAGCTTTCTATCGATCAGCTGCAATACATAGCAAACCAGCAGATTGCCCGACACCGCTTATATTCATTTGCTCAAGGGTCGATGACCGGAACAGGGGGAACTGTTCTGCTCGGAGCGGATCTTCCTTTCATGGCGGTGATAAATTTACGGGTTGTGCAGTTAATCGCCGCAACGTATGGGGTGGAAGTGAATACACCGTATGAAATGATGACCGCTTTGAAGGTATTTAATGCATCGACGCTGCCCGAACGATTCAAACGGCAGGGCTGGGAAGATTTGAAAATGGATTTACACAATAATGAAGAGCGATATTTCTATGAAGGCAATGAAGAATTAGCGAGCATGGCCTGGATTGAACAGCTTTTGAAGCAGGGAATGAAGGGACTTGCTATTATCATGTTACGGAAAAAGATGATTCAGGGAGTTCCTTTTATCAGTATGGCGATCGGAGCCGGAATGAATTATCAATTAACAAGAAAAGTTTCGGAGTTTGCTCATAAATACTATCAAATGAGATACCTTTTTGAAAAAGGATCGATTAAGTTTTGAAAAACATGGCCAATTGCCTGATGCACGAACATCTTAAGATAAACATAGGAGGTCATTGCGTGAGTACACATGAACATAAAAAAGAAGCTCCAAAACAAGTTACTTGCAAAGTCATTACAGTTAGTGACACACGGGATAAGGATACAGATAAAAGCGGAAGATTAATCATTGAATTACTGGAGCAGGCCGGGCACCGAATAGGTGATTATGTCATTGTAAAGGATGAAGAGGAACCAATAAAAGCTGCAATCTTAAAAGGCTGTGAAAATCCAGAAATAGAAGTAATTTTAACGAATGGCGGCACCGGCATTGCCTTGAGAGATGTAACAATTGAAACGGCACAAAAGCTGTTTGATAAAGAAATAAGCGGATTTGGTGAGCTGTTCAGAATGCTCAGTTATCAGGAAGATATCGGCTCCGCTGCGATCCTATCGCGTGCCATCGCAGGAGGCATTGGCAACAAAGCCGTTTTCTCCACCCCCGGATCATCAGGTGCCGTCGAATTAGCAATGAATAAAATAATCTTACCAGAGCTGGGACATGTAGTACGAGAACTAAAAAAGGACTTGAAATAAATAGAAATGAAAAAAGTGACTTAAAAGGATGCTTGTACCTCTTTAAGTCACTTTTTATCAGTAATGCATCTTCTCTGTAACATCCTGTTGGGTCCGAAACCATAGCCATAGATCATTAATAATCGAGGCCAGTTCTGCAATTTCACTATTTAAAAGGCAGGACCGTGCAAAATCATTTTCATCAGAAAGTTCGATTTGCTTCGCATTTATAACTTTTTCTAATTCGAAAATATGGTCAGGGATCGTTCCTCTAATCGTTTCCCAGCTGAGCAAAATAGACTGCTGTGTTTCCAGTGGTAAATCATCCCACTCGACGTTAAAAACGGGGGTTTTTATTCCCAATCGTTTGTCGAGGACAAAAAAATCCTCCATTGTTTTTCCTCCCATATAAACATTGCATTTATAGCTTCCATTCTACTATACTCATTCTATGCGTTCCACTAAAATAATTTTAGAATAAAATGTCGAATATGTATTGAATTTTTTCAAAAAAGTTGTTAAAGTGTTATTCAGATGATTGAATAAAAATATAAATTAATGAATATTTATTCGTACACATATATGAGGGGGAAATATAGTTATGGCAAATCAAAAAGTAGTATTAGCGTATTCCGGCGGCTTAGATACATCTGTTGCAGTTAAATGGTTACAAGAAAAAGGGTATGATGTTGTTGCAGTCTGCCTTGATGTTGGTGAAGGTAAAGATCTAGATTTTATTAAAGAAAAAGCTCTTACAGTTGGAGCAGTGGAATCATATGTGATTGATGCAAAGGAAGAATTTGCACAAGACTATGTTTTAGTTTCTTTGCAAGCTCATACATTATATGAAGAATCTTATCCATTAGTATCGGCTTTATCAAGACCGCTTATTTCTAAAAAACTTGTCGAAATTGCAGAGGAAACAAATGCAGTTGCGATTGCTCACGGATGTACGGGTAAAGGAAACGACCAAGTACGTTTTGAAGTATCTATTGCAGCATTAAACCCGAACCTGCAAGTTTTAGCTCCTGTTCGTGAATGGGCATGGTCAAGGGAAGAAGAAATCGAATATGCAAAACAAAAAGGAATTCCAGTTCCGATTAATTTAGACAGCCCGTATTCTATTGACCAAAACCTATGGGGAAGAGCAAATGAATGCGGAATTTTAGAAGACCCTTGGGCTGCACCTCCGAAAGACGCTTATGACTTAACAGCAGAGCTTGAAGATACACCAGACACGCCGGATATCATTGAACTTGGTTTTGAAAAAGGTGTACCTGTTACTCTAAACGGAAAAGCGTATAAACTATCTGAATTAATTCTTGAATTAAATACTTTAGCAGGGAAGCATGGAGTCGGCAGAATTGATCATGTTGAGAATCGTCTTGTTGGAATTAAATCACGTGAAGTATACGAAGCACCTGCTGCGATGACACTTATTAAAGCACATAAAGAATTGGAAGACTTAACATTGGTAAAAGAAGTAGCTCACTTCAAACCAATTATTTCACATAAATTATCTGAACTTATTTATAATGGTCTATGGTTCTCACCATTAAAAGATGCTCTTTGTGCATTCTTGGATGAAACACAAAAATATGTTACAGGTACAGTAAGAGTAAAACTATTTAAAGGGCATGCTATTGTCGAAGGAAGAAAATCAGAGTACTCATTATATGATGAAAAATTAGCAACATATACTTCTGATGATGAATTTGATCATGCATCTGCTGTAGGCTTTATCAAATTATTTGGTCTTCCTACAAAAGTACAAAGCATTGTGCAAAACAAGAAGGTGACAGAGTGAAAAAACTTTGGGGCGGAAGGTTTACGAAATCCGCAGAAGAATGGGTTGATGAATTTGGTGCATCCATTTCATTTGACCAGGAATTAGTAATGGAAGATATTACTGGCAGCATCGCCCATGTGACGATGCTTGCCAAAACAGGCATTTTAACTGCAGAAGAAGCGGACCAGATTAAAAAGGGTTTAGAGGCATTAAAAGAAAAAGCTGAAAATGATGAATTGGAATTCTCTATAGCTTTAGAGGATATTCATTTGAACTTGGAAAGCAAGCTGACAGACATGATCGGCCCTGTTGGAGGAAAACTCCATACAGGCCGCAGCCGTAATGACCAGGTTGCTACTGATATGCATTTATATTTAAGCCAACAGGTCAAAGATATTGTTGAATTAGTAGCCGAACTGCAGCAAGCGCTGCTTGAGAAGGCTGAACAGCATATTGAAACGATTATGCCTGGATATACCCATTTACAGAGGGCGCAGCCTATTTCATTTGCTCATCATTTGATGGCTTATTTCTGGATGCTTGAACGTGATAAACAACGCCTTTCTGAAAGCATAAAGAGAATCAATATCTCTCCGCTTGGAGCAGGGGCTCTCGCAGGGACGACTTTCCCGATTGATCGTGCATACAGTGCGGAATTACTAGGTTTTGACGGTATTTATGAAAACAGCATGGATGCAGTTAGTGACCGTGACTTTATTTTGGAATTCCTTTCCGATAGTTCGATCTTGATGATGCATCTATCCCGTTTCAGTGAGGAAATCATTCTTTGGTCGAGTCAGGAGTTTCGTTTTATCGAATTGGATGACAGCTTCTCAACAGGAAGCAGCATTATGCCACAAAAGAAAAATCCTGATATGGCTGAACTGATTCGTGGCAAGACAGGAAGGGTTTACGGAAACCTATTTGGTCTGTTAACGGTTTTAAAAGGACTGCAGCTTGCCTATAACAAAGATATGCAGGAAGATAAAGAAGGAATGTTTGATACGGTAAAAACCGTTTCAGGTTCTTTAAAAATATTTGCCGGCATGATTCGTACGATGAGAGTACAAACCGGAAATATGGAAAAAGCAACAAAAGAGGATTTTTCCAATGCGACTGAACTTGCTGATTATTTATCAAGCAAGGGGATGCCGTTCAGGGAAGCCCATGAAGTGGTAGGAAAGCTTGTCCTTCATTGTGTACAAAAGAGCTGTTATTTAAGTGACTTAACGATGGAAGAATTTAAAGAATCCAGTGCTCTTTTTGAAGCGGACATTTACGAAGTTCTTGCACCGGAAACAGCTGTTTCCCGCCGAAACAGTGCTGGCGGAACTGGTTTTGCACAAATTAAGCTTGCGATTGAGAAAGCAAAGAACTGCTTAAAATAAGAAAAGCGCAAGCGCCTTGCGAAAGCAGAGTATGGACTGGAGCACTCCGGACTGAGATAAAGGA
>CALGSR010000072.1 GCA_937902115.1 uncultured Bacillus sp.
GGTGCGGGTGATTTAGGAAACGGTTTCATGTTTGACCTTGGACAAATCTATTTATTAAAATTTTATACCGATGTTTTAGGAATCTCTGCCGCCTATGCCGGTCTTGTATTCCTAGTGACAAAATTAGCGGATGCTTTTATTGATTCAGGTGTTGGAACCTATGTTGACTCAAGAAAGAATATTGGAAAAAGAGGGAAATTTCGGCCATTTATTTTGTTTGGGACTCTTCCATTAGCTATTATGACGGTTATTTCATTCTTATCACCTGATTTAAGTCAAACCGGAAAAATTGTATGGGCCTTCACAACCTATATGTTATTTAATGCTGCTTACTCTATTGTCAATATTCCGTATGGGTCATTGGCGGCTTCGATGACGAAAAACCCTGTTGACCGGGCTGGACTTGCTTCATTCCGTTCACTTGGTTCTCAGGCTGCTCTCTTTATTACTGGTATCGTTGTCATCCCGATTGTTATGAAATTTGATAATCCGCAAGTTGGATATCCTGTAGCAATTGGAATCATGGCTGCTGTCGGTGTTATCTTCCATTTAATTTGTTATTTTGGTGTAAAAGAGCACGAAGTCGTTGTGAAAAAAAATGAAGAGAAACAGCCAGCTGGGAAAGCTTTTAAAGCTCTATTAAAAAATCGTCCATTCTTAATCTTGATTGTCTTAACATTATTCATGATTCTAGCAAACTTCTTAAAACTAGGCGTGCAATTATTTTATGTTCAATATAATTTAGGGAATGCGAACTTAATCGGCTCGATTAGTACGGTTAACCTTTTCATGGCTTTAGCAGGTATTGCTGTGACGACTCCTATCGTAGCGAAGATCGGTAAAAAGGCTGCGGTTGTAGTTGGTTTAACAGGAAGTGTAATTTTTGAAGTATTGAACTTTTTATTCTTTGGCGATTCAGTTGGAACTTTTTTAACATTCCATGCAATCGGTTACTTCTTCTTTATGATTCCGAACACCATTATTTGGGCATTGATTGCAGATATTGTAGAATTTGGAGAATGGATGACAGGTGAAAGGACAGAAGGGATTATTTACTCTTCTTACAGCTTTGCGCGTAAAGTATCTCAAGCCTTAGCCGGATTCCTACCAGGGATGATTCTCACGGCTATTGGCTATGTTCCGAATGCTGTCCAATCTGCAGAAGCATTAACAGGGATTAAAATGATGCAGTTTGTCATTCCTGCAGGTTGTAGTTTAATTGCTTTAGTTGTCTTTGGATTATTCTATACGTTAACGGATAAACGCCATAAAGAAATCGTTGCAGAAATTGCGGCTCGTAAAGCGTAATCAAGATTAACTTATAACTCAATTAAGAAAGACTTCTCATCTAGTTTAGTAAAATGAGAAGCCTTTCTTTTTTCAAATAAATATAATAGAAGGAACAGCCCGAATGGACTGATCCTTCTATTAAAACAATCCTGAAACATTAAACCCTTTCTGCTTGTAATAATCGAGAATTCCCCAATAAATAGCCTGTGCAGCTGATTGTCTCCATGCATCTGATTTGAGCTTTGCATTATCACCCGCATGATCGATAAATCCTAATTCTACTAGAGTTGCGGGCATATTATTTTCTCGCAATACATGCAGGTTCCCAACCTTTACACCACGGTTCTTCGTTTCACCGATCGCTAATAAACGTTTTTGGATCGCTGTTGCCAGCATTTTACTGTCCGAAACATGTGGATTATAGGATGCACCGTAAAAAAAGGTTTCAATTCCGCTTGCACTGCCATTGAATGCATTTGAATGAATACTGATAAATGCATTTCCATTCGCCTTTTTAGCAATATCAACACGTTCTGAAAGTGTAGGGTATGTATCTCCGTCTCTTGTCATAACAATTTTAACAGGTGTTTTCGCTAACAATGCCTTCACTTTTAGCGCTGTATCGAGATTTACATTTTTCTCGAACAACCCGAATCCGTCTGCACCATTATCACTGCCGCCATGACCTGCATCAATCACAACTACCTGTGAATTTAAGGAAGCTGCATTACCCACCGGAGGATTATTCTCACTTGGCTGATCGTTATCGGTAGAATTCTCCTTCCCTTCATTTGGTTTATCGGTGTCTAAAGAATTCCCTTTCCCCTCATTTGCTTTGCTTTCGCCCGTCTCCAGCTTGGTCTTAGCCACATAATAGCTGTTTACAAAGCCTTCTACAGATGTCGATTTTACATAAACCCATCCACCGACTCTGTATGCTTCACTAACATTCGTACCATTTGTCAACGCGCCTTTTATACCATACGCCGTTGAAGGACCTGTACGGACATTCAGCCCCCCATCGGCCTTGACACTTAAAAAGCCGGTTGTCGTTACCTTTGGAGAAATTCGAAGCTTATAGTTAATGGCACGTGCTAGAAAAACAGCATAATCTGCACGCGAAATGACCCTCTCGACTGCAAAATTACCATTAGCCATTCCTTGTGCGATCCCTTTTTCCATAAGTTGTGATGCCGCACCTTCCATCGTGAGCTTACTGCCATATCCAAAAGCACGGCTGATAAACAACTGATTTTTCCGGCTGAAAAGAGCCATTGGCGTAGCCGGCAATAATTCCTTTATTCGCAGCAGATTGGATATAACCTGAGGCAAATGAAGACTGGCTAACATCTTTAAAATTAGTGATTTTCTTACTGCCATCTAACCCCAAGGCACGTCCAAGCATTGCCGCTGCTTCCGCCCTTGTCACTTCTCTTCCCGGATTATAGTTTCCTTTATTTCCGGAAACAATTTTCCCCTGCGCCAAATACATAATCTCATCATAAGCCCGATAAGAGGATGGAACATCGGCAAATGTTTGAGCAGCCGAAGTGGATGGGAAAGAATGGATAAAGAATAGACTAGAGAGCAGTAAAAATGCAATTACAGTTCGTTTAATCATATGTATGTAGTCCCCCGTTTAATTGTTCATATAACCTATATATCGGATGTTCCACTTGCTTTTTTAATATAAACGAAAACAAAAAAAGCCGAACCTTTAAACGTAAGGTTTGGCTTTTTTTATCCTTCATACTTTCAGTCTGAAAAGGAAGGAATTGAGATAAAATTTTATGTTGTGAATCGCTCTCCGCTGTTTTTTAATTTCGAATTCCAATGAACCTTTTCAATTTGTTCGATATGACGCCGTTCATGTAAATAAAGCAATTCTACCCATTGAAAAAGCGATAAATTTCCATAAACAGGATGTTGGAATGACTTTTCTTCTAAAATACTCTTGTTCTCAATTGTATTTAATAACGCGATTAACTTGTCCCTTGCATCGTGCAACTCTTTTAACAATTGCTGCACTTCGAAAGGACCTTCATCCGGCTCAACAATCGACGGTGCGATCCGTTTCTTTGTCCGATCCAATATAAACTGAAGGTTTTGATATTCTGCACCTGTCTGTTCACGATTATGCAACCCAATTTCTATCGCTTTTGTTGATGCTCTTTCAACTAAAAATAAATGATGACAAACTTGAGCGATACTCCAATTCTGAGGCTCCGGCTGATGATTAAACGTTTCCGAACCTAGTACAATGATTTCGTTTACCAGTTGATTTCTTGTTTCAGTTAAATGTTTCGTTAAATCTCTATCCATATTACAGCCCCTTTTTAATAAAAAGTGATCACGCTGACTCTTATTCTGTTATATTCACACATTGGGAAATTATTCATATCGTTTAAGCAGACAGTTGAGATGGGGATTTTTACAAAAGTCGCGGAGTCTTATCATCCGAGGAGATATCATCATTAGGAACCTTTTCCAAGGGCAGGAATTAATGAATAGTCCATTCGAGCTAAAATGAGTTTTTTAGTGGATGTTAATTATGTAATATTATAGTATGATTTTATTATTACATAATATAAGAGGGTTTTTATGAAAAAAACAGGCAGAATTATATTTCCGGGTATCGCCATATCATTTTCTATCATTCATTTTCTTTTCTTCGGTGATTTTACGACAAAAGAAATGATCTTTTATACTTTAGTCGCAATAATCATTTCTTGGTTTATCGGACTGCAATATGATAATTTGAAACTCTGTATTCAGCAAATGAATGAAAGTGAAAAGTATTATAAACAATTGATTGAAACGATTCCTGAGGCGATTATCATCCATTGTCAGGATGAGATTATTTATGTCAACGAAACAGGGAAAAATATGATCGGCGCACAAGTAAAAGAGGAAATTATCGGTCGATCAATCTACGAATTTGTTAATCCAAATTACAAAGAAATTGCTAAAAGACGGATGGAAGAGCTTCGTAAAGAGAAAAAAGTGACAAATAACGTCGAACAAAAACTGACTCGCTTTGATAATAAAACGATTTATATTGAAATCTCCAGCCGCTCCACTATTTATGAAGGAAGAAAAGCGATTTTATCGGTTTTTAAAGATATTACGAATAAAAAAGTTGAAACGGAAGGCTTGCTGCAAAAGTCAGAGAAACTGGCATTGGTTGGGCAATTAGCGGCAGGTATTGCTCATGAAATTCGGAATCCCCTCACTTCAATCAAAGGATTTATGCAATTATTTAAAGCGAAATATAAAGAAGAAGACGAGCATTTTAATCTTGTCTTATCTGAGTTGGAACGTATTAACCTTATTGTAAGTGAGTTTTTAGTATTAGCTAAACCAACCGCTGTGATTTTTAAAGAAAAAGAAATAAATAAATTGATTAAAGATGTTGTCACACTGATTAATACGCAGGCCATCCTGTGTAATGTTCAAATTGATGTCGAATATGAGCCAGATATTCCACCGCTATTCTGTGAAGAAAATCAGTTAAAGCAAGTGTTTATCAATATTTTGAAAAATTCCATTGAAGCAATGCCAAATGGAGGCATTATTAATGTGAAAATAAAAGCAAAAGAAAATGACAAAGCATCTATTATGATCATCGATCAGGGCATCGGGATTGCTGAAGATCGGATCCCCACACTTGGGGAACCTTTTTATACCACAAAGGAAAAAGGTACTGGTTTAGGATTAATGACAAGCTATACGATTATTGACAGGCATGACGGCGAACTTAATTTTTCCAGTAAAGTAAATGAAGGAACCACTGTTGAAGTCATTTTGCCCGTTTGTCCTTCTTCCACTTCAACCCGTGTCCCCTCAGAATAATGACATGAGTCGCAGCTGATATACAAGCCAAAACAAAAAAACCGGCACATTCCTCGTGTGCCGGATTTTTTGACATAACTTTTAGTTAATGCCATATCTTTCACCAAAGCGAATATGGATAGAGATTATTTCATGAGCAGTACTGGTATGTCTGATTGCTGTGTAATTGTATTGCTGACACTGCCCAAATATGCTTTGATCCCGCTTAAGCCGCGGCTCCCCATAATAATTAAATCGCACGCCAAATCGCTTGCATGCTGTAAAATGACATAGGACGCTGAACCGCTTTTAATTATCAATTCAGTCGAATTTGGAATTTTTTCTAATTTTTCCTTAAGTGGTTCTACCAGCTGTTCCGCTTCTTCCATTACAGCTGCTCGATAGCGGTTATATAAATCGGTTGGCGTATGTGCCGGCTTTGAAGAAATCTGTGCAACATGAATAACCGTGATCTTAACTGAAGGATCTAACTGAGCAAATTGAATGGCCTTATCTAATGATGCTGCCGCTAACGGAGAACCATCATAAGGGACAAGGATATTTGAAAATAACATCGTATACAACTCCTACTTTTCACAAAATAATATATCTTTAGGTTCATTATAAGTTTTAAATTGTAATAAGTAAAAAAATGTTGTTGTTTTTAGCACATTTTAAAAAAAAACCCGATTTCCTGTTTTGTAAAGGCTCTTTTCTCAGACATTGTTGCTTTTGGAGTAAAAAAACTTATTGTTC
>CALGSR010000073.1 GCA_937902115.1 uncultured Bacillus sp.
GTGTTCAGGATAAAGGAAGAGGTATGCCAACAGGAATGCATAAGATTGGCAAGCCGACTCCGGAAGTTATCCTGACGATCCTGCATGCCGGCGGAAAATTCGGTCAAGGCGGATATAAAACGAGCGGCGGATTGCACGGTGTTGGAGCCTCTGTTGTAAATGCCTTATCTGAGTGGCTAGTTGTTACGATCAAACGTGAAGGCTTTACTTATGAACAACGCTTTGAAAATGGAGGCAAGCCCGTTACTACATTAGAGAAAATCGGTAAAACAAATCAAACAGGTACAACGATTCACTTTAAACCGGATACTTCCATTTTCTCGACCATCACGTTTAATTATGAAATATTATGTGAACGTTTAAAGGAATCTGCCTTTCTTTTAAAAGGTGTTAAAATTGAGATGATTGATGAACGAACGGATTCACATGAGGAATTCCATTATGAAAATGGATTGGCAGCCTTTGTCGAATATTTGAATGAAGAAAAGGATGCTCTTCACCCAGTTTTCGGATTTGAGGGATCACAGAACGGAATTGAAGTAGACTTCGCCTTTCAATTTAATGATGGCTACTCTGAAAATGTTCTTTCCTTTGTTAATAATGTGCGTACAAAGGATGGCGGCACCCATGAGGTTGGTCTAAGAACAGCCGTAACAAGAGCCTTTAATGAATATGCTCGAAAAGTGAATTTGCTTAAAGAAAAAGATAAAAACTTAGATGGCTCCGATATTAGGGAAGGTTTTGCTGCTGTTATTTCAGTACGTGTTCCGGAGGATCTGCTTCAATTTGAAGGCCAGACAAAAGGAAAACTAGGAACAAGTGAGGCACGCTCTGCTGTAGATTCTGTTGTTTCAGAGCATTTAGCCTATTTCCTTGAAGAAAATCCTGATATCAGTACTTCACTAGTAAAAAAATCTGTTAAAGCCTTCCAAGCGCGAGAGGCTGCCCGTAAAGCGCGGGATGAAGCCCGAAGCGGCAAAAAAAGAAGAAAATCTGATGCCTTATTATCCGGAAAACTGACTCCAGCACAGTCACGAAATCCTAAAAGGAATGAATTGTATTTAGTTGAGGGGGACTCTGCTGGAGGTTCTGCTAAACAAGGACGGGATCGCAGGTTCCAGGCTGTGCTGCCATTGCGCGGTAAAGTCATCAATACTGAAAAGGCCAAGCTGGCTGATATATTTAAAAACGAAGAAATCAATACGATCATTCATACGATTGGTGCCGGTGTCGGCGCAGAATTCGCAGTAGAAGATTCTAATTACGATAAAATCATCATCATGACAGATGCCGATACAGACGGTGCCCATATACAAGTCCTTCTATTAACCTTCTTTTATCGCTATATGAAACCGCTATTCGAAGCTGGAAAAGTATTTATTGCACTGCCTCCTTTATATAAGGTCAGCAAAGGGATGGGGAAAAAAGAAGTGATTGAATACGCATGGAGTGACGATGATCTTCAGGATACGATTAAAAAGGTGGGGAAAGGATACATCCTCCAGCGTTATAAAGGACTTGGTGAAATGAATGCCGATCAATTATGGGATACAACGATGAACCCAGAGACCCGAACGTTAATTCGAGTCCGAATTGACGATATTGCACGTGCTGAACGTAGAGTGACCACCCTGATGGGAGATAAGGTAGAACCTCGCAGAAAGTGGATCGAATCAAATGTAGCTTTCGGTCTTGAAGAAGGTGGAAGTATTCTAGAAAATGAGAATATTACTGCAGCAGAGGAGGCTAATCCTTCATGAGTTCAACAGAACAGTTTATGGAACTCCCGTTAGAGGAT
>CALGSR010000074.1 GCA_937902115.1 uncultured Bacillus sp.
CCTATTCTTTCAGTCGAACCCATCCAAGGGTAGGAATCTTGATTCGGTGGCGTTCCACGAACAAGTCTGTCTGATTGTTCTTCGGAAAATAAGCTTTCACATCTTGCTTCTTCTTTTTTTTAAACCTCGGAAACTTAGATAGTCCTCTAAAGAATCGTTTAAACGCAGTGTCGTCATTCATAATCGATTGTTTCACAGTTTTACTCGAAACGTCTTTAATCCAAAAGTCTTTTTCTTTTGTATGAACATGATTTAGCCATATAGAAAAATCATCTCCAGATAGGTGCTTCCCTGTTTCTTTGTAATACTCTTGTGCTGTTGAAAGATAGAGATTGTAAACATAACGATAGACACCAATCGTTTGATGGATTTTTTCACGTTGTTTGTCGCTTAATAAAATTTCTGGTTTAAAGGCCTTTTTCATTTCATTCACCTCCCCACATTGTACGATAACCCATACATGTAAGGAGGGAAAAAAGTGACAGAAAACCGAAAAAAGCGAACACGGGTTCGAAAATTGTCATTTATTTTCAAAAGGCTCGAACCATTCCATGACGAAGAGATTGCAACAAGAACTTAGTTTGAACATGATTTGTAAGGGTTAGATAAAAGACTTGAATATGTTTGTCTATTTTCACGTACATTTGACTACATTTTTAGTTACTGTTCATTCCTCCTTTAAAAACAATACTATTTCGATTATACGTGAAAAAAGAAAGATGAAAAAGAGCGGACTATCAAACTTTTTCAATACTAGAATTTCAGTTAACAAACTTGAGAGTCAAAGATAATTGACTACTATAGTCAAACGATATATTATTATGTTTGTAAATAAGCAAACAATAATTTAAAGTGTTTAAAAATTAAAGAAGTTGATTGGATGTGCTGAAATAATGGGGATGACTGATTCTTTTTGGAACGCATCACTTGAAGAGTTAAAACAGGGCTATGTAGAGGAGAAAGAATCCTATATATGTCTCTTATGCGGAGAAAGCTTTGAAAAAGGGGTGATTTATCCCCATGAAGAAAAGTTATACGATGCAGAAAGATTTGTAAGGATTCATATCGAACAAACCCATCAATCGGTTTTTGACTATTTAATTGGATTAGACAAAAAATTGACGGGTCTTACGGATCTGCAGAATCAGTTGCTGCGGCTTTTTTATCAAGGTCTGAGTGATAAGGAAATTAAGGAAAAGACAGGAACTGGCAGCACTTCCACCATCCGGCATCACCGCTTCTCCTTGAAAGAGAGGGAGAGGCAGGCGAAAGTTTTTCTAACCTTAATGGAGCTATTAAAAGAAAAGGATCAAAATGCTCCTGCTTTTATCCCGCCCCATAAGACAGCAAGAATGGTAGATGACCGTTATGATATTACCGCGGAAGAGCAAGAGGAGATTATTAAGAAGTTTTTTCCAGAGGGACGAAACGGTGGTTTGACGAAATTTCCTCCAAAAGAGAAGCAACGGCTGATTGTCATCCGCGAAATTGCTAAACAAATCGACAGTAATCGTATTTATGAGGAAAAAGAACTAAATGAACAAATACAAGCTATGTATGATGATTATGCCATCATCAGAAGATATTTAATTGATTATGGCTTCTTAGATCGAAAACCTGACGGAAGCCAATATTGGCTAAAAAAATAATCCAAGAAAGTTGGCTAATGACATGGATCGAAAAAAAGAACTAAAACTGCAATATAAAGAAATTAAAGTTGAAGCAGGTATTTTTCAAATTAAAAATAACCAAAATGGTAAATTATTCATTGGCAGTACAAGAAATTTCAAAACGCTAAACGGGCTGAAATTCATGCTAGAAATGAACACTCATAATAATAAGCAGTTACAAGAAGAATACAATCAATTTGGAAAGGATGCATTTACATATGGAATATTAGAAAAACTGAAAAAAAAGGATACCCCATATTTCAATGAAAAGAAGGCATTATCTGAATTAGAAACGAAATGGCTGGAAAAGCTTCAGCCATTTGGGGATAAGGGCTATAATTGATAGAGGAAGAACACATAAATAATTATATGAAAAAAGAAAAGCCACAAAGATATTCAGAAGGATTGAACGTCTTTGTGGTTTTTCTTTTTATTTTTTGAATAATTTATGAACAACTATCCATCTATTGCTAAAAATTTTGTAAACCCATACAATTATAATAGTAATATAGTTTTTTTATGAAAAGATAAATAACTAAGTTTAGTTGAAAAGGAAAATATCATAGGATAAAAGCACGTTAAAACAACATAAAATTTATAATAATCTAAAAACCATTTTGTTAAATGATTCACAAAATAGTTTTCCGCTCTTAACGATTTGATTACTTTTCCAAGGAGATGAAAATGATGAAGAATCTATTTACACCGATGAAGATTGGATCATTAGAGATTGCGAACAGGCTTGTTGTTCCGCCTATGGTAACGAATTTTTGCAATCCTGATGGAACAACGACCGAACGATATATTACGTATCATGAAACACGTGCGAAAGGCGGCTGGGGCTTGATTATTACGGAGGCCTGTGCCGTCGATCCCCGTGGCAAAGGTTTTTCTTTTATGGCAGGTCTATGGGAAGACGAGCAAATTGAAAGTCATCGTGCTTTGACAGGGCAAGTCCATAAGCATCCGAGTAAAATATTTCTGCAAATTTTTCACGCAGGAAGACAGACAAGCAATCATGTGATTGGAATGGAGCCTGTTGCTCCTTCGCCGATTCCCTGTCCGGTAAAAATGGAAATGCCTCATGAGTTAACGATTGAGGAAATACATGATATTGTTGAAAGGTTTGGCGAGACAGCATTACGAGCTAAAAAGGCAGGTTACGATGGGATTGAAATCCATGGCTCGCATGGATATTTAGTGGCAGAATTTATGTCATCCTATTCGAATAAACGAACGGATCAGTACGGTGGCTCTCTAATAAACAGGCTTCGTTTCCCGTTGGAAATTATTGAGAATATTCGGGCGAAAGTTGGTCCTGATTTTCCGATAGGTTTTCGCATTTCAGCCGATGAATTTGTTCCTGGTGGAAATACGATTGTTGATACAAGAGCGATTGTTCCCATTTTGGAGAAGGCCGGAATCGATGTGATCCATGTTTCTGGTGGATGCTATGCCAGCCGTGATAAATTCATCCCGCCTTCAGCGGTTCCATACGGTAACTTAACGCATTTGGCAGCTGAGATTAAAAAAGTAGTCGATATCCCTGTAATCACCGTTTCTAGAATCAACGATCCGTTTATTGCGGAATCGCTGCTTGCTGCGGGTACGGCTGATTTTGTTGCTATGGGCAGAGCATCACTTGCTGATCCAGAATTCCCCCGTAAAGCAGCCGAATCTAAGTTTGACGAGATTAGAATGTGCATTGGCTGTGAGCAAGGGTGCTTAAGTCGGTTGTTTGAGGATGAACCGATACGCTGCTTAGTTAATCCCAAATTAGGAAAAGAAAAGGAATTAACGGTTCAACCGACAATAGAAAAGAAGAAAGTATTAGTAGTTGGTGGAGGTCCTGGCGGTATGACAGCTGCTATTGTTGCGGCAAAAGCAGGTCATTCAGTGACTTTATTTGAAAAGGGCGACCGCTTAGGTGGTCAATTATATTTAGCCAGCATGCCTCCAGGAAAAGGTGAATTCACAAGCTTCATTCATTGGCAAATCAATCAATTGAAAAAATTTGGCGTGGAAGTTCATTTAAATACAGAAGCGACTCTACTCTTAATCGAAGCGAAAGAACCGGACGAAGTTATTATCGCAACCGGTGCCAAACCAACAATTCCCAATATACTGGGCGCTAATTTACAGAATGTTATTTTCTCATTCGATGTTCTTAGTGGAAAAGAAGAAGTAGCTCATAATGTGGTCATTATTGGCGGGGGATCAATCGGGGCAGAGACGGCTTGCTTCTTAGCCAACCAAGGCAAAAATGTAACGTTAATCGAAGTGCTGCCGAAAATTGCTATCGATTATGAGCCTGGTCCTAGAAAATATTTACTCGAAGAATTAAAAGAAAAAAATGTAACAACCCTCGTAAATACAAGAGTGCATTCAATTGTTCATAACGGTGTGACATTGGTAAATGGAAGCGAGAAATTTTTCCTGCCGACTGATTCAATTGTATTAGCTATGGGCGCTAAACCCGATAATCAGTTAGCGACACAACTAAAAGAACGGTCCTATCATGTATCTTTGATAGGTGATGCAATCAAAATTCGCAAAGCACTTGAGGCCATCGAAGAAGGGTACCTGGCAGGAATTCTGGTTAGTTCCCTAAAAAACGTGGAATCAAAATAAATTAACCAATTTTATCTTGTTATTATGAGGAACAAAGAAAAAAGGTTAAAAGCCTGTTCACACGGACAGGCTTTTTATATGGGGTAAAAAGGTTTCCTTTTCTAATATTATTTACTATTATTAAGATATAGAAAAAACTTCGTTAAACCACGTATATTTCCCCTATGGAGGAGTTAGAAGGAGAACTCGATGCAAAATATAAACTTTCAAAATTTATTTCGTCCTAGTAAAATTGTAGAGAACAATGTCCTTTTTCGCCATTTTTACTCCCCTGAAACCCCGTTGGTCTATGATTATAATGAAATCCAATTTAAAAAAATGCCTTCGTTTCCGGAATTTATCCATACTGAAGAATACTTACTTCATTTCCAATTCAAACATTTACAAAAACATCTAAAGTTTTGCTTTCCCGAAAATAAACCATTGCCTTCAGAATTGATAGAATACTTTATTCATGCTGAGTATGGCAAGGCTCTATTAGAACTGTATAGCATCCATCCGGAGCAATTCCCTGAAACTGCAGATACCACGGATTTAATCAGCATTCAGAAGGTAACTTGCCAGCATTTGCAAACCTATTTGACTTTCGAATATGAATTGGATATTGAGTTAGGAACTACATTTGCCGAGCAAAAACAGTTTCTATATAAAAAGTATTTTCACAGCAACGATATTTTGCAATTGTTAGCCTATTATCAAGGAAAACCGGTGGGCTCTGTTGATGTGATTCTTTCGGAAAATACAGCTGAATTAGATAACTTCATTGTACTTCCGCCATACCGAAATAAAGGAATTGGCAGTCGACTGCAGAAATATGTGATGAATCAATTTGCTGATAAAATTGTCATTTTGGCAGCTGATGGCTATGACACCGCGAGAGAAATGTACCGAAAACAGAATTATCAATATTTAGGATACCGCTGTGAAGTGCTGAAAGTGAGTGAATAATTGATTATAAATACAACGCAATCCTAAAGTGAACGCTCCTTCTCAAAAAAATTCATTGTATTTCTAAACAGCTTTTAAAAAATCCTTCACTGAATAAGAAGGAAAAAAGATCTCCATTGTCGAATAATGTGCAAGTATTAGCCTTATAAGGAAGAAATGCTTTTATTTATGGCTCTGTTAAACTTGGTTGTTGATTTCCGTTGCAGGCACGCACGGTTCGCGGGCGACCGCCGAGCCTCCTCGACACTTCGTGCCTGCGGGGTCTCGTCTGTCTCGCTGTGACTTTAGCAGGAGTCTACGTGCCTTCCACTCCAATCAACAGGTCCCCCAAAATCAACATTGACCTTTAACACAGCCTCATTAATAAAAGTTAATAATTGAAGAAATGGATATTTTTTTTCGTTGCCATTTTTCATTCTTAAAGTGTAGTAGGAATACTAAATCGGGAGGGAGTCACTTGAAATTTAGCGAAGCGGTAAAAAATCATTTGTCAGATTATAAGAAAGAAGAATTAGGGGTGTATGAAAATGGAATATGGAAACGAAATGACAGGCCATACCCGCATATTCTTCCGCCTGAATTATGGGAATTCAATTTATTAGAGAATTACAGGCAGGAATTGACACGCTACATCGAAGAAAAGGATATTCATCGTCATCAAGACTTTCATCATTTAAATTCCTCACAGGCGGTCTGCTTTAATTTTTTTTATCCCCTTATTGCTGAGAGAAAGATTGATATGTTGCTAGAGATTTTGGAACTAGAAAATGAAATTGTCGAGGATTGGGCATTTGAAAAGGTTCTCATTCCTAAGGAAGGTACAACCTTTGATTTCTATCTCAAACTCCAATCAGGAAGACAGATTTTCTTTGAGATTAAATATTCGGAACGAGAGTTTGGTAAAGTGAAATCAATTGGAAAATACCGCAGGAAATACGAAGAATTTTATAAAAATCGTTTAGAAGGAAAAATAAAACCTGGTTTGAACGAATATGAGGAATTAATTAACCATTATCAACTGCTGCGCCATATCTCTTACGTGGATGAAACTAAAAATCATTTGTTTATCATTATTTGTCCCGAGGAAAATAACAAGTTGCTTCAGGAATACAACGATGTCCTAAATCATGTGATTGTCCCCGAATTACACGGAAAAATCCGCTTGCAAACATGGGAGTCCATTGTCACTGCTTTCAATCAATTGCTTTTATTAAATAATGCACCACTGAGGCTGCTTCATCATTACAGCCAGTTTGAAGATAAATATTTGCTTTAAAGTCTAATGAAAGCTTACCTTATGTTCGAATTTTTTGTATAGGATAGAGAGAGTCTAGACCATACCCTTAAATAAAATCAATGTTAAAGGGTTGACATTTTTTTATTTATAAATTAATATACGTATAGTGGTAATGGTAATATTACTTTTTTATCGTTCGTTACCCTTTAATATGTTATATTTTTTTACACATCATTATACCCATAAGGGTAATGATGATTGCTAAATTTTAATCTTTGGTTGTGTTAAAGGTCAATGTTGATTTTTATGTCCCTTGTTGATTGGAGTGGAAGGCA
>CALGSR010000075.1 GCA_937902115.1 uncultured Bacillus sp.
GACAAAATCAAAACAGTCACGGGTTGTTAATATACCTAAAAAACTAATGAAGGAAATCAGACAGTATGGTATCCAGCAAAAGAAACTAAAATTAGCTTCTGGAGAAGCATGGAATCCTTTGCTTGATGAAAACGGCGAACCGATTAATTTATTATTCACTAAATCTGATGGGTTCCCAGCTCACCCAGATAGACTTACTCAAACTTGGCGAAAAATTGTAAAAAAATATAACTTGCCGCCATTAAATCTTCATGGACTGAGACATACTTATGCTTCCTATATGGTTAGTAAAGGAGCAAATCCACAAGTAGTTCAAGAACAGATGGGACATGCTGATATTAAATTATTATTTAAAACATATAGTCACCTGACTGATGAAGACAAAGAGAATGTAAGTGACCTACTCAATGAAATATTATAGTTTTGGTGTTTTTGGTCACCTTTTGGTCACTTACTCATTTAAGAAAAAAAACAACACAATAAAAACGTTGATATATCAATGGTTTGTGATGCATAGACAAAAAAATACTAGGAAGTAATTCTTCCTAGCTTACCCTTAACGGTCTTTGCTTTCTTCTAAGAAATCCGGATCTAATTCTTCAAAGTCATCATCGGAAACGGCCCTTCCCCAATCCTCATCATTATCTTCACATTTTTCCGGATAAACTGCGACGCAAATTTTCGTTTCACCAATTACCTCAACCAAAAATTCCCTTTCAACATGAACCTTAATTTTATGGCCACTTGAAGAAATTACAGCTTCTACACAATTTGGCTGTTGCAGGACACGGGCAATGACATCCTGTTCACCGAGACTGTCTGGATCACGATATTTTAATTTAATGATGTCCTTGTATTCAACACGTTCCGTTACACCCTCTGTTTTTGTATTATTGCTGTAGGCATACCAAGTATTGATATCATAATAACCCTCTATTTCTACCGTTTCCCCAACCTTTTGTGCTTCATACGTATGGTTAATAATCCAGCAGCCAAGAATGCAAGCCGGGTCGTTTGGCGGGCAAATTGTATGATTCGATTGTGTAAATTTGCGCCCCTTCGCTACAATTGCTTTCGCAAAAATCTCTCTATACTCTCCCATTGCGAGCGAAACCTCCTCATTCATTTTCCATTCATCCTATGCGTGATATGAGACTAGTGTGCGATTATTTTTTTGATGAATGTCACGTTAAAAACGATAGGCATATTTCATTGTATGCAGGGGAAAGACGAAAGTTCCGCACTTAAAATCGTGAATACCGGAATGGTCTTGATATACTTGGAAAAGGAGATTGATAATTTCTTATCAATCCTCAATGAGATAGGGAAGGCATACGAATCCTTTAAAGGAGAGGTAATAAAATAGAAAAGGACGGGGCAAACTTTAAATAAGTCAGCCCCGTCTTAATATTCAATAGTAAAATATGAAGTTTGAATTTAGACTAGTGTCTAGCTACAGCGCCTAGCGATTAGTGTACTTCACACTTCCTCCGCAACGATTGCGTCAACACGAACGCGCACATCGGCTCTTCGTGTTTCCTTTATCGCAAGAAGGGAGTGGATAGAGGAACTTCGACTAAAAACCGCCACGTCCTGTGGCGAACGTCGAAGTCAGCACATCCTGTGCAAGTCATACACTGCTTTCGCAAGGCGCTTCCGCTTGTCAATGATGTGAGCAGGATTTGTTGGCTAGTTCTGCGCCGGTTTCGCCGCTTAACAGATTGCCCCCTGTTGAATCTAATATTTCATTTGTGACAGCATTTGAGATCGTTGTCGCAACAAGTTGAAGTAACTCATTTACATCTCCCTGTGACTGCTTAAATTCATTTACAACAGGAATTTCATCCAATTCCTGTTCCAGTTTGCTGATTTTTTCTTCTGTTTTCTTTAATGCTTCTTCTTTCCCGTAATGCTGTAAGTTCACCGCTTGTTTTTGCAAGCCTTTGATTGTTTTAATATTCACGCGAACTTTTTCATTTTCATGAATCGCCGCTTCAGCCTTTTTGAAAAAATCAACCTCTTCGGTTTCAGCAATCATTTTCGCCAATTCTCTTGCTTTAGCAACAATATCATCTTTTGTATAAATCCCCATTTAATCCACCTCAACCATATCTAATTCTTCTACTATTGTACCATTTAATGACCACGTTTTGGCGTCTGTTACTTTAACTTTTACAATTTTTCCAATAGCAGATTTGGGACCGGAGAAGTTAACAAGCTTACTTCTTCTTGTATAACCAGCAAGAATATCAGGATTGTTTTTGCTTTCACCTTCAACGAGAACTTCCACTATTTTATCTTGATATTTTTTTAGCGCTTCTGCAGATAGTTCATTTACTACTGCATTTAGACGCTGAAGACGTTCCTTTTTCACTTCAATTGGCACATTATCCTGCATTTTTGCAGCTGGAGTCCCTTCTCTTGGGGAGTAAATGAACGTATAAGCAGCTTCAAAGCCTACTTCACGGTACAAAGAAAGGGTTTCTTCAAATTGTTCTTCCGTTTCATTCGGGTAACCGACAATGATATCAGTTGTAAAAGCGACATTTGGGATGGCGGCTTTAATTTTGCGGACTAACTCGAGATATTCTTCTCTTGTATATTTACGTGCCATAATTTTTAATATATCGGTTGAACCGGATTGAACCGGTAGATGAATATGCTCCATCAGATTTCCGCCTTTAGACAGAACTTCTATTAAATGATCATCAAAATCACGTGGATGGCTCGTTGTAAAACGGATTCTCGGAATGCCTATATCGCGGATTTCATCCATTAACTCGCCTAATCCGTATTTCATATCTTCAAAATCTTTTCCATATGCATTGACATTCTGACCCAGTAATGTAATTTCCTGATACCCTTGTGCAGCAAGTTGACGAACCTCTTGAATAATATCTTGCGGGCGGCGGCTTCTTTCTTTTCCGCGTGTATAAGGCACGATACAATACGTACAGAATTTATCACAGCCGTACATGATATTAACCCATGCTTTAATATTACCTTGTCTTACTTTAGGAAGGTTCTCAATGACATCGCCTTCCTTTGACCAAACCTCAACCACCATTTCTTTGGACATATAGGCTTCATGTAAAATATTCGGCAAGCGATGAATATTATGAGTCCCGAAAATCATGTCTACATGGTGATGCTTTTGTAAAATTTTATTAACGACTGATTCTTCTTGCGACATACAACCGCAGACACCTAATAATAAATTAGGTTTTTCAAGCTTTAATGGTTTTAAATGGCCAATTTCCCCAAATACTTTATTCTCTGCATTTTCGCGGATCGCACAGGTATTTAATAAAATAACATCGGCGTCTCCAACACTTTCAGTACTTTCATAGCCAAGAGCGAGGAAAATACCTGACATCACTTCTGTGTCATGTTCATTCATTTGGCAGCCATAGGTTTGGATTTTAAATTTCTTTCCTTCTCCCATTCCTTGGAATTCTGCCGGAATTTTAAAATCAGTTAAAATATTGACCTGTTCTTTGCCGCGTCTTTTTCCTTCCGCTAAATCAGGTGCCTCATTAATGGTCACGTCTCTGCCGGATATCCGGTAAGTCGTTTTCCCATTTTCTTCTTTGATCACCTTCGCACCGGTCAAATCAAAGTATTTGCTGTAATCCTTTTCGACAGAAGCGGATTTTTTGTCCGTTGGCGAAGCAGGATTAATTTGTTCCGTCTGTTCTTTACTTTGTTTTTCGTTCATGTCAATCTCCTTTCATCATACGATAAGAACGATGTGTCTTATTTCTTATTGTTGACATACAACTAATCATTTTAAACTAATCCTTTTCAACAAACAATATCCTATGCATATTTACTATACAGAAACGCCATGAAAAGACCGGTGATTTAGATCACCGGTCTTTATTTTCGTATATCATAAGTGATAAACGCTATTATTCAAATTCAGCAACTAATTTTTTGAAATGTTCTTCATCAAGAGTAAGGTCAGCTTCGATTAATGGATCTGCAGAGTACCCTTTAATTAACTCTTGATAAGATGGACGCTCTTTATTTTGATAAATTAATCCTGTTATAAGTCCATTATGCTCCATTATCGTTTGCATTGCATCTTCACGATTTGAAGGATCATAGTTTTCGATTGTGCTTAAATGAGTTAGGTTTTCTTTAAACCAGTCATATGTGTTCACTTTATTATACGTTACACATGGGCTGAATACATTAATGAAAGAAAAACCCTTATGATTAATCCCTTGTTCAATAAGAGAAGTTAATTCTTTTAAATCAGTTGAGAAACCTTGTGCAATAAAGGTTGCTCCTGCTGATAAAGCTAATTCCATTGGTGAAACAGGCTGTTCTACTGAACCATGAGGCGTAGATTTTGTTTTAAATCCTGCCGCAGAACGAGGAGAAGTCTGTCCCTTTGTTAGTCCGTAGATTTGGTTATCCATAACAATATATGTGATATCAATATTCCGTCTGATTGAATGCACGGTGTGGCTCATCCCGATTGCAAAACCATCACCATCACCGCCTGCAGCGATAACGGTTAAATCACGGTTAGCCATTTTTAATCCTTGGGCGATTGGAAGTGAACGACCATGGATACTGTGCACTCCATAAGAATTGATATATCCTGAAATACGTCCTGAACATCCAATACCTGAAATAACAGCCAGGTTTTCTGGTTCCAAACCTACATTAGCGGCAGCGCGTTGAATAGCAGCTTGTACGGAGAAATCCCCGCATCCAGGACACCAGTTTGGTTTTACATTATTTCGAAAGTCTTTAAATGTTGCCATTGATTATAACAACTCCTTGCATTTTGTGTAAACTTCATGCGGTAAAAACGGATTTCCGTTGTACTTTAACACTTTGTTGATTTTATCGATATTTCCAACGTTCATTCTGATAATATTCGCTAATTGACCCGTAGCATTGTTTTCAATAACAGCAACTTTCTTCGCTGAATTGACTAATGGCAGCAGTTCATCTGTTGGGAACGGATGAATTAAGCGGATATGAGCATGGTTTACTTTTATGCCGTCTTTTTCAAGACGTGTAACAGCTTCTTCAATTGCACCTCTTGTTGAATTGAAACCAACAATTAACAGATCCGCATCTTCATGTGGTGCATTTTTGTATACAGGTGTATTAAATTTAACGTTTTCAATTTTTCTGAAACGCTTATTCATTTGCGCATCACGGTTTGCCGCTGCTTCAGATGGCTTACCTGTTTCGTCATGTTCAACACCTGTAACATGGTGAACACCATATTTTTGACCAGGGATTACACGTGGTGAAACGCCATCCTCTGTCACTTCATAGCGTTTAAAATAGCCGGAAGTTTCAGGAAGTTCCTCTTGAATCAGTTTGCCGCGGCGGATTTCTACCTTGCTGTAATCCAGCGGGTCAACGGTTTGTTTTCCTAATGATAACTGTAAATCGGTTAATATAATTACTGGACACTGATATTCTTCAGCCAGGTTAAAAGCTTCTGCTGTATCATAGAACGCTTCTTGAACTGTACTTGGAGCGAGAACGATTTTTGGAATTTCACCGTGTGTTCCATAAATCATCGCCATTAAATCAGATTGTTCTTGTTTTGTTGGAAGTCCAGTTGATGGGCCTCCACGTTGTGTATCAACAATAACAAGAGGTGTTTCAGTTATACCAGATAATCCAATAGCTTCCATTTTAAGAGAAAGTCCAGGACCTGCAGATGCTGTTATTGCCCGAACACCACCATAGTTTGCACCGATTGTCATTGTTACTGCGGCAATTTCATCTTCGGTTTGGATAACTGCGCCGCCTAGCGGAGGAAGTTGTTTAATTAAATATTCCATAATTTCAGAAGCAGGTGTAATTGGATAGGCAGCCATGAAACGGCAGCCGCCGGCAATCGCGCCTAAGGCAATGGCATCGTTTCCGATCATAAACAGGCGTTTTTGACCGTCTGCTTTTTCCAGTTCCATAATTTGCGTTGAATCTGTTAACTCATTCTTCAAATAATCAAAACCAGCTTTAATCGCTTCCATATTTTTGTCAACAACTTGCTGGCCTTTCTTACCAAAAATTTCGTTCACAACACCCGCAAATACATTTATATCCAAGTTCAGTACAGCACAAGTTGCACCTACTGCGACCATGTTCTTCATTAGTGATGTTCCCAAATTAGTTGCAATTTCTGTAAATGGAACCGCATACATCGATGCTTTCGTATCTTCCGGTTTCTTTGGATTTATTTTAGAATCGGCAATAATAATTCCCTTTTCATGCAGTTCTTTGTAATTGAGATCAATTGTCTCTTGATCAAAAGCTACTAATATATCAAGATCATCTGATATTGAACGTACCTGCTTCGTACTAACCCGAATTTTGTTGTTAGTATGTCCGCCTTTAATACGAGAAGAAAAGTGACGGTATCCATATAAATAATAGCCTAAACGGTTTAGTGCAATCGAGAATATCTCTCCTGTACTTTCTATTCCTTCTCCCTGCTGTCCTCCAACTTTCCATGAAAGCTGATTGATCATGATTTACACCCCTTTAATTACGTAAAGAATATTTTCTGTATGTAACTCAATTTAGTATAGCATCCTTCCTATTCAATCACGAAAAATATGCTTAGTATTTTCACTATATTTCAATATTTTTGAATTGAATAGTTCTAAACGTTTTCAATTCTAGACCTGATTCATCAAAATTGCAACCCTTTCCGACAAATTTATGACTAAAATATGAATATTATTTATTTACAAAAAAAAGTTGTCGTTTACCTCTTGATTTTTAATAATCTATCGTTCTAAAATAAATAGAAAG
The DNA here is from genome assembly GCA_937902115.1 of uncultured Bacillus sp. GTDB lineage: Bacteria > Bacillota > Bacilli > Bacillales > Cytobacillaceae > Bacillus_BD. The sequence goes on from CALGSR010000075.1 coordinate 6,799, forward strand.
CGTTTTCACTTTTCAGCTTCAATTATAATCTTATTCTTAAATAATGTATTTTTTATTTTTATTTGCATAGATTACAGCATAGAGAAAACCTGTTTGCAATAAGCAAACAGGTTATACTTTTTTCTTATGTCTTTATTCATCTGGGCTCAATGATTAATTTGATCGCCGTTCTTTCTTCACCATCAATTTGAATATCAGTGAAGGCTGGGATACAAATTAAATCTACTCCGCTAGGCGCAACGAATCCTCTTGCGAT
>CALGSR010000076.1 GCA_937902115.1 uncultured Bacillus sp.
ATAATAAATCCTTAAATATAAGAAGTAATAGATCTAAACCCCTGTCTACCTGTTCTTTATCCTTAAAATGCAAAAACCACTCTTCTTGTAGTGACACAAGTGCCTCAAGTGGATTCTTCTTAAGGACTGAGAATAATTTTACCATTATCCTTTGTGCTTGTGCAAACCAATCATCCTCATTGAGCGCGATTGCCTCATCCAGATTATTGGTTAAAGAGGAAAGTAACGGCGCCATATGCTCCGGGATCCCTGCTTCTATTAATCGCTGCTGCAATTTCCTGCCTGATAGTGGCTGAAACGAAAGTGTTTGGCAGCGTGAAAGAATAGTTGGCAATATTTTCTGAATTTGTTCTGTCACTAAAATAGCAAATGTTTGTTGAAATGGCTCCTCAAGGAATTTAAGCAAACTATTCGCTGCATTTACCGTCATACGATCCGCATGAATAATCATATATAACTTCTGGCGCGATTCGACACCTGTCTTCGCAAACTCCTCCTGCAGATGCTGGATTTGCCCCTTTTTTATCGACATCCCGTCAGGTTCCACAATATGAATATCCGGATGGTTGCCATGATTAATTCTTCTGCAGTTCGTACATTCCTCACATGGCTTGAAACTCTCCAAAGGCGCTAAACAGAACAAGCTTTTCGCCAGCACCATTCCCGTCTCACGCTTCCCTGTTCCTCGAATCCCTTCAAAAAGATAAGCATGGGCCAGGCGCTTCTTTTGCAGACTATTTTTGATCATTTTCATTGCGACAGGCTGTATCTCTTCAAGCTCTTCCCACGTTTTGGACAAAACGATCCCTCATCTCTAAAAGACAACAATCGAGTTTTACACCGCTTTAGAAAAAAGCAAATGTACCTTCATTATAACACTGAACCTTTAAATCTGACACCTGCCATTCCCTTTCAACAAATAAATCTTAACTCCTTCTTTTCATTAAAAAATGCATAGTTTCTTGGCAATTTGGGAAAAACTTGATAGTACAGCATTTTTTTGGGGGGAACTAGTGTGATTTTAAATAAAGAACAACTCAGTGTGGAGGCGCACAAGTCAGCATTAAGTCATGACCCTTATATTAGACGGAAACCACTTGGACATTTCTGGAATGGTCATACTACTGATATGGGGAAAATCCGTGCGTTTGTGAACCAGCTGCGGGAAAAACATTCAACATGTTCACAGCCTGCTGAGGAATGGCTTCTTGATAATGCAGAGTTTTTGGAAGAACAGGCTCTTACGATTAAACACGAGTTGACCAAACAACTGCTTGATTCGTTGCCCCATCTAAGCAAGATTGGGGAACCAAGGATCTTTTCCATTTGCAATGATTATATCAATCATACGGATGGTCATATAGATATCGATACTTTACTCTCTTATATCCATGCCTACCAAGAGGTATCTGTTCTAAAAATTGCAGAGGTCTGGTCGATCCCTGTGATTGCACGGATTGCCCTGATTCACCGTTTAGCGTTAATGACAGAGGAACTAAAAGCACGTCTCGATATTTGTACAAAGGTAGACGAACTGCTATCCGGGATAAAGTCTACTGAATTAAATCCCGAAACTTTAAATCGGGCCTTGGAGGATGCAGGACTGGATATGCCACTGGCCGGTTCCACCATTGTCCATTTGGTCAGACATCTACAGGAGCGTGCTGATTATACAGCAACGGTCAGTGAATGGCTTAGCTGCAAATTAGAAAACGGAGCAGAAAGCCTAGAGCATATTTTATCTTACGAATATCAGCTTCAGACCTCCTACCAAATGGCTACCGGAAATATTATTGGGAGCATTCGGAAACTTTCACGGATTGATTGGCATGAACTGTTTGAGAAGATGAGTCTTGTTGAGCAAACGCTAAGAAAAGACAGCATAGGGGTCTATCCCCAGCTAGATGCATCGAGTCGTAACACATTACGGAATAGAATTGAACAGCTCAGTCTTCGTCTCAATCTGCCGGAAAACCTGATTGCGAATCAGGCAGTGGAATTAGCGGATAATTATGTAAAGCAATTTTCAGATGAAGAGGCCTCCAGTCTAGGACGCCAAGCATCAATCGCTTACTACCTATTAGAACCAGCTGGATTTAAGTCATTAAGACACAGCTTAAAAAAATGCGGCGAGGGCAAACCAAAAATGATGCCGGAAAATGAGATCTTGCGTCGTCCGACAGAAACATATTTTAATATGTTAGCTCTTTGCTTTGCGACGACCCTTATTGTCTTTTCCTTCTGGATTGGCTGGAATTGGACCTTTTCACCGTTTCAATGGCTGGCAATCCTCGTTGTGCTTGCTATACCTGCTATGGAATGGGCTGTTACAGCCGTACATTGGTTTATTGAACGGGTCAGACGCCCGATTCCATTATTAAGATATGATTTTTCAAAAGGGATTCCGAAGGATGCAGCAACAATGGTCGTCATTCCAGTGATCTGGTCAACAAAGCAAGAGGTTATGGAAATGGCGGAACAGCTTGAACTGCATTATTTAGCCAATCGAAATCAAAACCTTCACTTTGCGCTATTAAGTGACTTTAAGGACGCAGAGTCAGAACAGCTTGATGAGGATCAAATCGTGATCGAAGCAGCGTTAAAGGAAATCAAACGGTTAAACCGAAACTATCCTGAAAGCTCCTTCTACTTATTCCAGCGAAAGAGATTATGGAATCCGTCCGAAAATGCATGGATGGGCTGGGAAAGAAAACGCGGGAAGTTAGTCGAATTCGTTGAACTGCTAAAGGGAAAAAAGGATTTAAGTTTCTCTTCTATCGAAGGGGATGAGTCCAAATTAAAGGATATCCGCTATATTATTACACTTGATGCGGATACAAAGCTTCCGTTAGAAAGTGCCCAGCGAATGGTCGGCACGATACACTTGCCTATTAACCGGCCTCGATTGAACAAAGCGCAAACGAGAGTCATTGAGGGCTATGGTGTCCTGCAGCCGCGGATTGGAATGAGCCATGAAGCAGCAGCAAATTCCCGCTTTGCCACCCTTTGGTCCGGTGATCCGGGGATCGATATCTATGCATTTGCCGTTTCGGATGCCTACCAGGATGGCCTCGGTCAAGGGATCTTTACAGGGAAAGGAATCTTTGATGTCGATGTCTTTCATCAAGTACTTTGTGAAAGAATTCCGGAAAACAATGTATTGAGTCATGATTTGCTTGAAGGAGGTTTCCTCCGCACCGGGCTTTTGGCAGATATCGAATTAATCGATGATCATCCTGCTAGCTTCTATTCCTTTCAAAGGAGGCTTCACCGCTGGGTTCGTGGAGATTGGCAGCTATTATCGTGGCTTCGGTCGAAGGTTTCAAATCGGAGAGGAAAATTATTGCCTGTAGATTTATCCATTTTAACCCGTTGGCAGATGATCGACAATTTAAGGCGTAGTCTGCTTTCTCCGTCACTCTATTTGATCCTTCTCTTAGCCTTGACGATACTTCCTGGTTCTCCATCTCGTTGGTTTGCCATTGTGATGTTAACCTTGTTTCTGCCGGTAATTCGGCAATTAACCGTCATCCAAGCAGTCTTCAGGCATACAAAGGGTTTTCTTTTTACCGTAGGCCAGGTACTTATTATGATCATTACCCTGCCTTTTCAAAGCATCCTGCTATGTGACGCCATTGGCAGGACGTTTTACCGTTTATCCATTTCAAAAAAGAAGTTGCTTGAATGGGTGACATCGGCCGAGGCTGAACGAAGCAGTCAAAGAAAAGAAGCTCCACTACTTTTCGGATTGACAGGGGGATATTTACTGATTCTGCTGTTTTTAGCAGCAGCGATTTTTAGCGGCATTCCGGCTATTCAAGTTACTGGTATGACGTTAGCCGTTCTATGGGCATGCGCCCCTTTTGTGGTTAAGTGGCTAAATCAACCGGTGCCAAAGGAGGAGCTAATATTATCCAACAGTGAAAAAGAGGAGCTGCGGGAGCTTTCGCAGCAAATCTGGAACTTTTATGAGGATTTTGTTACCGAGGGGGATCATTGGCTCCCTCCTGACAATGTCCAAATGGAACCGCCAAAGGGAATCGCACACCGGACATCGCCGACAAATATCGGATTGTATTTCTCCTGCGCCCTTGCAGCAAGGGATTTTGATTTTATTGATACGCCTGGATTAATTCAGCGAATGGAGCGGACGATGAATACGCTGGAAAAAATGGAGAAATGGGAAGGGCATCTTTACAATTGGTACGACACTGAAAACTTGGCTCCCCTTCCGCCAAAATATGTTTCAACTGTCGATTCAGGTAATTTAGTATGCTGTTTGATTACAGTAAAGGAAGGACTGCTCGAGTGGCTGCAGCATGACATGGGCATGGATGGAGAAGGAAAACCTGCTGGGGAGGATCAATCACTTCATATTGCCTTCTCGGAGGAGCTGACACCGGTCATAGCAGGAGATTTCTCGAAAAAGTCCAATATACATTGGCGTGATCGTGGTATTCAACTGCTGGAACAAATTGAGAGATTCATTAAAGCCACGAATTTCCGGCCTTTATATGACCATAAAGCACGGCTCTTCTCCTTGGGTTACCATTTGGAACGAAATGAGCGTGATGAGGTACTATATGATTTAATGGCCTCAGAGGCACGGTCAGCCAGCTTTGTTGCCATTGCCCTCGGTCAAGTTTCAGTTGCCCATTGGAATGCCCTTGGAAGAACGATGACAAAGGTAGCGAAAAGCCCATTATTATTGTCATGGTCCGGTACCATGTTTGAATTTTTAATGCCTTGGCTCTTTATGCGCACATATAAGAATACATTATGGGACAGCACCTATAAGGCAGTTGTCAACCGTCAGATTGAATATGCGCAGCAAAGAGGGGTTCCATTCGGAATCTCAGAATCCGGCTATTTCGCCTTTGACCACCAAATGAATTATCAATATCGTGCCTTCGGTGTGCCGGGATTAGGCTTTAAGCGCGGACTGGAACAGGATTTAGTCGTGGCGCCATATGCAACGATTCTCGCCCTTCCCTTTGCGAAGGATGCGGCCCTCAATACACTGAAGAAGTTTGAACAGTTAAAGGCACGAGGAAAATACGGCTTTTTTGAGGCATTAGATTTTACAAAAAGAAGATTGCCGAAGAATAAAGACTTTATGGTGGTCCGCAGCTTTATGGCGCACCATCAAGGCATGAGTCTCCTGACCCTGGCAAATGTACTGCTTCCGAAAAAAATGTATGAACGTTTCCATCGAAATAAGGAGATTCGGGCAGCTGAACTGCTGTTGCAGGAACGGATTCCAAAACGGCCGAAACTCATTCAGCACCCTGAGATGAATCGGGTTCATAAACCATTTGAAAAGACGCCGCAGAGTATTACGCCAATAAGAGAATTTACCTCACCAAATACAAAGACACCGGTGGTCAATATACTCTCAAACGGAACCTTTACCACCATGGTGACGAATTCCGGCAGCGGGTACAGCCAGTATAAGGATGCCCTTGTTTCAAGATGGCGCGAAGATCCGGTGATGGATCCTTGGGGCAGCTATATCTATATTAGAGATATTTCTAAAAATACGGTATGGTCACCATCCTATCAGCCATGCCGGGTTGATTCACCTGAGCAGCGTATCCATTTTGGCCTCGATCGATCCGTTTTCACGAGAACGGACGGGGAAATCAAAACGACAATGGAGATTAGCGTTTCCCCTGAATGGAATGCAGAGATCCGCCGGATAACCTTGAAGAATGACAGCCAGGAGACGAAGGTCCTTGAGGTTACTACATTCGTTGAACTGGCTTTATCGCAGCCGATTGCTGATGCTGCTCATACGGCCTTCAGTAAGCTGTTTATCCGAACTGATTTTGATCCAGAGTCTGAGTGCCTTATTGCCAGTCGCAGGCCGCGTGAAGTGAACGGTACAACGACGTGGTCAGCACATTCGCTGATAATTCATGGCGAGACGTTAGGTTCAATCGAATTTGAGACAGACCGCTCAAGCTTTATCGGCCGCGGTTATTCACTCTCCGAGCCACAGGGAATTCGGGGCCGCCTGCGCGGTCAGACGGGTTCAGTTGCCGATCCGGCCTTTGTTATGAGACGCCGCATCAGCGTCGGCCCTAAAGAGCAGATTCAATTAACAGCAGTAACCTCTGCTGCCGATACTTGTGACGAAGCGATTCATATTGTCCGTCATTTTAATGCGGAACAATCCGTGGATCGTACCTATCAAATGGCCTGGAACCGAGTTCAAATTGAACTGCGCCATCTGCAGTTGAGTAACAAAGAGGCAGTAGAATTTCAAGCACTGGCCAGTCATATTTTATACCGCTCTCCACTAAGGAAAGAGCAGGAGTCAAGTATTCTTGCTAATATAAAAAGCCAATCAGGTCTTTGGTCCTTCGGAATATCCGGTGATCGCCCGATTGCTTTAGTCCGGATTGCAGACAACAGCCATATGCCTTTCATTCATAAGCTGCTGACTGGACATGAATATTTGCGCCGCCTTGGTCTTATTTTTGACCTCGTAATCTTGAATGAATCACTCGACGGTTATCAGCAGAATCTACAGGAAGCAATACAAGAAGCGGCTGAACATGGTGTCGATCGTTTTGGAGCAGCCCCGGCAAATGTCCATATCGTTTCGGCCAACAGGCTGTCCGAAGAAGACAATGCATTGCTGCTTGCGGCCGCACGGGTCACCCTGCAGGCTGGAAGAGCGAGCTTAACGGCACAAATTCGTCTAACAAAAACAGATGAAGAGCTGCCAGAGCCACTGGTTCCGAATCCGACCTCGAAACATACAAATGCTCCATTAACACTGACAAAGTTGATGGACACACAGGACTGGCGCTTTTTTAACAGCTGGGGAGGCTTTTCCCCGAACGGAAAAGAGTATTGGATACTGATAAAAAACGGCAATCATCTGCCTGCTCCATGGATAAATGTCGTGGCAAATCCTACATTCGGCTTTCTTATTTCAGAGCTCGGAACAGGCTATACGTGGTGGAGAAACAGCCGGGAGTGCAAACTGACCCCATGGTCAAATGATCCAGTGCTTGATCCGCCGACAGAGACAGCTTATCTGCGAGATGAGGCGAGCGGTGAGGTCTGGACTGCGGCACCAACAGTTGGGGTCACAGAAGCTCCTTATAAAGTGACACACGGGCGGGGTTACTCTCGCTTTGATCACGAACGGAATGGCATTACACATGAAATGACACTGTATGTGCCGCTTGAGGATCCGGTAAAAATTATGAAAGTAAAGCTGAAAAACAACTCCACTGTGCAAAGGGAGATTTCTGTTACTTATTATGCTGAATGGGTGCTGGGCGTTAACCGTCAGTCTAATTCGCCGCATATCGTAACCGAGTGGCATGAATCGGCCCAAGCTTTAACGGCAAAGAATACCTATCAAGAAACATTCCGCGAGGCAATCGCCTTTCTTGGAATGTATCAGCAGCTACCCAAGGATTCCAATACAGTCTTACAGGAGGGCATCTCCTGGACTGGTGATCGGAGTGAATTTATCGGGCGAAACGGGACGTTGAATCACCCTGCTGCCCTTGATCGCCTCTCCCTGTCAGGAAACACCGGTACCTTTTATGAACCGTGCGGGGCCGTTCAGAAGAAGTTCTTGCTTTTACCCGGAGAGGAACAAGTGGTCTATATCCTTCTTGGATGTGACGAATCAACAGATGCCGTCTTACGTTTAGCAGAAAAGTACAAACAGCCGACCCAATGCGAGCAGGCCTTGCAGGAGGTCCATGATTTCTGGCAGCAGCATTTAGACCAAATCCAGGTATCCACTCCTTCACCGGAAACAGATATTCTGTTAAATGGCTGGCTGCTCTATCAGTCGCTTGCTTGCCGTATGTGGGCTCGAACAGCCTTTTATCAGGCCGGTGGCGCTTATGGCTTCCGTGATCAACTTCAAGATTCACTCGGTCTGCTTCATACCTTGCCGGAGCTGACAAGAAAGCAGATTCTGCGTCATGCCTCCCATCAATATTTGGAGGGGGATGTGCAGCATTGGTGGCACGAAGAAACAGAACGTGGGATAAGAACGCTTTTCTCCGATGATTTATTATGGCTGCCCTATACAGCCTCACGCTATATCGAACAAACGGATGACTGGACTGTGCTTGAGGAAATCGAACCCTATATCACAAGTGAACCGTTGGGCGCAGATGAACATGAGCGTTATGAACCGACCGTCATTTCCGCAGAAAAAGGGACGATTTATGAGCACTGTCTGCGTGCGATTGATAAAGCCTTGTCCCGTATTGGGGAACATGGGCTGCCACTCATCGGTGTCGGTGACTGGAATGACGGCATGAATCTCGTTGGTGCCAAGGGCCGTGGAGAAAGCGTATGGCTCGGTTGGTTCCTCGTAGAAATCCTGCAGCGTTTCTGCGAAATTTGCACAAAACGCAATGACTTGGAAAAGGTGAAGCAGTATCAGAAGGCGCGTGAGGAATGCATCAACGCTCTCAATGAACATGGATGGGACGGGCAATGGTACCGTCGTGCCTTTACGGATGCCGGTCAGTGGCTTGGCTCAATTCAAAATGAGGAATGCCGCATCGATGCTATTGCCCAATCCTGGTCAGTTATATCAGGCGGAGCACCGCAGGATCGCGCTGTGCAGGCGATGGATTCATTCGACCGTGAACTAGTTGAGGGCGATTTGAATGTTGTACGCTTACTGACCCCTGCTTTTGATAAAACGGAACCGAGTCCTGGTTATATTCAAGGATACCCGCCGGGATTGAGGGAAAATGGGGCACAATATACCCATGGCGTGATCTGGGGCATGGTGGCCTGGAGCCGGTTGGGACGGGGTGATAAAGCAATGGAAATGTTCCAGATGCTGAATCCTTTAAACCATACCCGAACTGATTTCGAGGTCAAAAGATATGCCGCCGAGCCTTATGTGATGGCAGCCGATGTCTATACCGCATCCCCAAAGGAAGGCCATGCAGGCTGGACCTGGTATACAGGGGCAGCCAGCTGGATGTATCAGGCCGGAATTGAGTGGATTCTAGGCATTCGCCGCCGTGGCAGCAAACTGAATATTGATCCACAAGTGCCAAACGACTGGCCTGGCTTCACAATGACCTATCGTTTTGGAAAAACATCCTATATGATTCAAGTGACGAATGAAGTAAGAAATAGAAAGGATGCTTCTATCGAATTGGATGGGGAAAATATCCCACTTACAGAAGAAGTTCCATCTATTGAATTAATCGATGATAGCAAAGAACATCACATACACGTAAAAATATAGCCCTTTAGTGTCTCCGTGAAAGCAAACCAATAAAAATAACAGTTGACCAAGATTTTTAGTCAACTGTTATTTTTTCTTGTTTCAATAAAGGATGTAATAACCTCTAATGCATTATGGTATACTTCATTTAACTCATTCTCAGCGTTAATCAATTTTATCCGGTTTGGATATTGATTCAAAAGAAGCTGGTAGCCCTCTCTTACTTTATAATGAAACTTGATTGATTCCACATCTAAGCGATTCACTTCTCTGTTTTCATCTTTTTCGATTCGTGATAAGCCTATCTCCGGATCCAGATCAAAATAAAGCGTTAAATCAGGCATATAGCCTTCAATAGCAAACTGATTGATTGAGTAAATTTCCTCCATTCCCAGACCTCTGGCATAACCTTGATAAACCAAACTGCTGTCGATATATCGATCACATAGGACTAGCTTCCCCGTTTGCAATGCCGGAATAACCTTTTCTACCAAATGCTGCCTTCTTGCTGCCGCATACAATAATGCCTCAGTCCTTGGGTCCATATTGATATTAGCTCTGTCCAAAATAACCTTTCTTATTTGTTCCGCAATTTCAATTCCGCCCGGTTCTCTTGTCCGAACGACTTGAATCCCCTTTTCCTCCAAGGCATCAGCCAGCAGGTTAAGAACAGTTGTTTTCCCCGAGCCTTCGCCGCCTTCGAGATTAATTAAATAGCTCATTTTTCAATTCTCCTTGCTTCTTGAAGTTATTTATCCATTTAGTTCGCCCAGGTCATTTCTACTATACATGAAATCTTCGGTCTTCACATCTCATTATTTTTAACCTAAGGGAGCTGGCTATTCAGTTCTTCTCTTATTTACGTTGATAGATGTATATTTCCCCTCGGCTAATTTCGCTGCCTTCTTGGAATCTTGCTCCTGTTGCAGCTAAATCCTGAATTTGTGCTATTACGGAGTCTGTAATTCGTTCTCCCGGAAATAATAGCGGAATCCCCGGCGGGTAAGGAGTTACTCTCTCAGCGGCAATCTCCCCGAGCGTTTCAGACAACTTCACCTTTTTCCGACGTAGTCCCTTTGCCTCCTCACGGCTGACCTCAAGCACTGAAACTATCGGTTGATAATCCCCTTTGTCAATCAGATGCCTTTTCCTTTTAACAGATTGTAATGCTTTCCTAATCCCTGCAATGACCTCAGCAAATGGAAAATTCATTCCTTCTTTTAAAAGAGGCAATACAAGCAATACATTGTGAGGATCGGCCAGTTCTGTAAAGATCCCTTCTCTTTCAAACGCTTCCTGCATTTCGAAGCCGTTTAATTCAGTTTGTGATTGCAGCGTAACCTTCAACGGGTCGCCTTTTTGCGAATCATAGTTTAGAACCTTAATCCCATCATTTTTGCGTAACTCCGCAATAAAATATGAAAACTGGTCATGA
>CALGSR010000077.1 GCA_937902115.1 uncultured Bacillus sp.
GCTCAACCTCCCGCCATTCAGAAGGGGGAACATGATCGGTCAAATCTTCAATCTCGCGAATAAAAGCCTTTGGCAACAAATCGGCGCGCGTGCTTAAAATCTGGCCGAATTTAATCAGCAATCCTTCTAATTCAAAAAGGGTTTCCTTGAACAATCTGCCAATTTTTGACCAGAGCATTTCCCACGCAGCATCCGATTTGCGCAAAATTTTATACCAGTAGATTTTAAAAAGGATTACAAAAGCCATAGAAAGTACCTTTGACATGCGAACCAGCTGTTTTCCTGTTTTCACCGACTCATCCTCACATTCCGATTACAAAAAAATATCTAGTATTATTCTCCATGACAAACAAGTTCCCTTTTCCGACTCATCTTTTTTACGATTAAGTGAGGAAAATAGTTTCATCCCGCACTCATAAATCTAATGACCGCCGGAAAAGATGAAAATTCTTTCTTTATCTCACAAAAGGAGACGAATGCATGGCCTCGCATGAGTAAGTCAACATTTCGCATCCCTCCGTGTACTCATTGTATTTCGCTATGATGATGTCAAATCCGCCTTGTGGTTTTTAGCGGTAATGATCTCTAATAAATAGTCTTCCACGGTACGGTCATAAAAATCTTCCCGATAGAGAAAAAGAATCACATCGGCATCTTGCTCGATACTGCCATGTCGGGCTAGTTTTGTCTTTCATCCCCCTCGATGAAAGATATTTTTCCAAAGTTATTACTGTTTTTATCCTTCATACACCCGCTAAAAGACACTTCCATTCAAGTAAGGTTTTGTTTATCTTTATAGATGAAATAAATTGGCTCAGGCATAGGGAAAGGAGTGGGATTTATGCAAAGGATTTTGATCATTGAGGATGATCCTAAAATTGCGGAGCATCTACAATCATACATAAACAAATACGGGTATGAGTCATTCGTCGTGGATGATTTCGATCAAGTGATGGATGATTTTCTAAAGGTTAAACCAGACCTTGTTTTATTAGATATAAATTTACCTAGCTATGATGGCTATTATTGGTGCCGTCAAATACGCAAGCAATCGTTTTGTCCCGTTATATTCATCTCGGCACGGGTTGGTGAAATGGATCAGGTCATGGCATTAGAAAATGGCGGCGATGATTATATGACAAAACCGTTTCATCCGGAGATTGTCATCGCGAAAATTCGCAGTCAGTTGCGCCGGGCATATGGAGAATATGCTGTACAGGCTGAGGAGCGTGTAATGGAAATAGAAGGGCTGCAGCTTTTTCCTGAAAGGCTGGAGTTAACTTTTAATAATGAAAATGTTACCCTTTCAAAAAAAGAGGCCGATCTGATTGCCAGCTTAATCGAGCGCTATCCCCGTGTAGCCGGACGCGAGGACTTACTTGAAAAATTATGGGATGACCAAACATATGTTGATGAAAATACATTGAATGTAAACATAACTCGTGTGCGCAAAAAGTTTGAAGCTGTAGGCATTAAAGGAGCAGTCGAAACCGTAAGAGGAACAGGATATCGCTTAACAATCTCCTGGTTGGGGCTTGAGAATTAATGAAGCTATTTTTAAAAGAGCATACTCTACTCATCGTTCTGCAAGTCATTCAATTCTTTGCTATACTCGGGATTTATTTTCTTGACGGTTATCGGCAGCTATTACCTGCCCTTTATTCGGTGTTCCTCGGGCTATTTTTACTTGGGGCCTATTTAATCTATAAATATTTTAGCCGCCGCCTCTTTTACAAACGACTCACGAGCGAACTAGTGTCCTTGGATCAATCACTGCAAAATACTGAACAAACTCCTATTTCTGAAGCTCTTGATCGATTATTAAAAAATCAATATAAGCATTATCAGGAGCAATTAAAAAGGTTGGAATCGAGGCAAGAAGAGCATTTGCGGTTTATGGATCAATGGGTCCATCAAATGAAAACACCATTGTCTGTCATTGAACTCATTGCCCAAGGCCTCGATGAACCAGATTCCTCGAATATCCGCGAGGAAACCGACCGGATGAAGACGGGCTTACATACCATTCTCTATATGGCGAGATTACGGACGATTGAACAGGATTTTCATATCAAACATGTTGAACTGGCAAAGCTTGTCGGTGAAGTGAATCATGAAAATAAACGCTTCTATATTCGAAATCAAGTATATCCAAATTTCACCCGGGAAAAAGATGGGATGACTGTTGAAACCGATGAAAAATGGTTGTTTTTCATGCTTTCCCAGCTTATTTATAATGCTGTGAAATATTCGAAGGGAAAAAGCAAAACCATATCGATATCAATTTATGAGCGAGATGGAGAAGCGGTATTAGAGGTAAAGGATTATGGTGTTGGCATACCTGATATAGACAAGCGTCGTGTGTTTGAACCGTTTTATACGGGCGAAAATGGGCGAAAGTTTAGAGAATCAACCGGAATGGGACTGTATTTAACAAAAGAGGCAGCACGACAGCTCGGTCACCGAATAGAGCTTGAATCAAGGGCTGGTGAAGGTTCGACATTTAGAATTATTTTTACTGTGACGCAAAACCTTACAACCTTGTAAGGAAAGTGAAAGAATAATCGATTTCTTGAAAAATGAATAGCCGATATACTAGTCACAAGTGAAGAATATGGAAAGGAGAACTTGTGATGCTAAATGTAAAACAAGTAAGTAAGATTTACGAAGGGAATATCGCCTATCGTGCCTTAACAGACATTGATTTAACCATTGATGAAGGTGAATTTGTCGGCATTATGGGGCCGTCAGGCAGCGGGAAAACCACCCTGTTAAATTTGATTGCGACCATTGATGAGCCAACAACAGGAGAAATTCTGATTAATGGGAAAAATCCTCATACACTAAAAAAAGATGACTTAGCAAAATTTAGACGTCGTGAGCTCGGCTTTGTTTTTCAGGATTTTAATTTGCTTCATACATTAACAGTTGAGGAAAATATCGTCCTTCCGTTAACACTTGATGGAAAAAAAGTGAAGGAAATGAAGCAGAAAGCGAATGAAATTGCTGAGAAGCTAGGAATTAGTGCCATCATGAAAAAACGCACCTATGAAATTTCTGGCGGACAGGCACAGAGAGCTGCTGTGGCAAGAGCCATGATTCATGGACCGAAGCTATTATTAGCAGATGAACCGACAGGAAATCTTGATTCAAAGTCATCACGTGATGTGATGGAAATGCTTGAATCTATTAATAAAAAAGAACGGACAACGATGATGCTTGTGACGCATGATGCCCAGGCGGCAAGCTATTGTAACCGAGTCGTATTTATTCGTGATGGAAAGTTCTATTCTGAGATTCATCGCGGTGATAACCGCCAAGCCTTTTTCCAAAAGATTATCGATACACTTTCTTTATTGGGAGGGAATGCACATGACCTTTCGTCAATTCGCGTTTAATAATGTTATTCGTAATAAAAGGTTATATGCGGCATACTTTCTTAGCAGTTTATTTACCGTGATGGTGTTCTTTACTTTTTCGATTTTTGCCAATCATCCTGCCTTAAGCGGGAGTGATATGAGTTCAGTTGTAAGAAAAGGGATGAGCATCTCGGCAGGAATTATTTACGTTTTTTCCTTCTTCTTCGTGCTGTATTCCATGAGTTCCTTTTTGCAATCGCGCAAAAGAGAATTTGGCTTGTTAATGATTCAAGGAATGTCGATGAAGCAAATCCGACTAATGGTGTTTTTAGAAAATATGCTGATTGGATTATTTGCGACACTTGGCGGAATATTGCTTGGGGTTGTGTTTGCGAAGGGAATCCTTCTCCTTGCCGAGAACGTGTTAATCATTGAAAGTGCATTACCCTTTTACTTTCCTTCACAGGCGATCGTTTCGACCTTTGTTTCATTTATTGTCTTATTTTTCTGTATTTCTTTATTTGTCACATATGTTCTGCGCAGTAAAAAGCTGGTCGAACTCATTAAAGGTAATAAAATGTCTAAAGGTGAACCAAAGGCGAACCTATTATTAACCTTGTTAGCAGTATTCCTGCTCGGAATTGGCTATGCCGTGGCATTACTTGCAAAGGGAACATTGGTTGTTATCGTTATGCTTCCCGTTATTATCGTTGTCACAATTGGAACCTATTTATTATTTACCCAATTAAGTGTGTATACGATACGAAAATTGAAAAAGAAGGATTCTGTTTTTTGGTTTAAAACCAATATGCTTCTCTTTTCTGATTTAGCCTTTCGAATGAAGGATAATGCGCGGACCTTTTTTATGGTCGCTATGGTTTCAACGGTAGCCTTTTGTGCCATTGGCTCTTTATTTGGATTCCAAACCGTGCTCACATCAAGCATTAAAAACATTCATGCTGCCACCTTTTCCTATCAAATTGATGAAAAAGAAACAGAAAAGCAAGATGTTAAGTTTATTAACCAAACATTACAAGATGAAAAAATTGAGGCAGACTCTGAGCAGATGATCATGACCTATTATGAAATCGCAAATGATCGAATCCTCATCACAAAGGCATCTGATTTTAATCGTTTTGCTTCTTTGATTGATGAAAAGCAAGTAGAGGTAAAGGATGGTCAAGTCATCGTTGTCGAGTTTGAAGGAACAGATTTTGGCCAAACGAGTGAGCTTCTAGATGAGACGATAACATTAGAATCAGGTGCTATATTAAAGCCAAATAAAAATGAAGTGATTTCCTCAAGAGCGTTACCGGCAACAGATTCTTACTATATTATATCCGATTATGACTATGAACAGCTCCCTACAACAAAAGATGTGCAGAGCTATTATGCTTGGCAAGTGACATCTGGTGAAGATAGAATTATGGCGGCATCTGAAAAGCTTTATCAGCATTTAGAACGTTATGAAATCACAGCTGCCGAATACGAAATCTATGAAATCATGAAATTTTACGGACCGATTTTATTTGTTGGACTATTTATCGGCATCGTCTTTTTTGTCTTAGCTGGAAGTTTCCTTTATTTTCGCTTGTATATGGATTTAGATGAAGATAAGCAAAAATTCTTAAGCGTTGCGAAAATGGGGCTGACTGTGAAAGAGTTAAAGTTGGTATTAAACAGACAAACAACCATTCTCTTTTTCGCTCCAATTATCGTCGCCCTTGTCCATGGAGCCGTTGCTTTGACAGCATTATCAAATCTATTTGCCTTTAATCTATTTAAGGAATCTGTCATGGTATTAAGTGTATTTTTAATGATTCAAATTATTTACTTTTTCATTGTCCGCTTTTTCTATACGAAGCAGATTAGAACTGTGATATAAAATATCCTAAGATCGTAGGTTTCATAGCTTTCGTGATCCGATGAAAGCTACGATCCCAGTACCTTCTCTATCCCTTATTAGCTTTGCTATTATTTACATTGGACGGATGACAAAAACATTCCAAAGTATGGTCATTCACCATCCCCACCGCTTGCATATAGGAATAACAAATGGTACTGCCGACAAATTTAAATCCTTCTTTTTTTAATCTCTTACTCATTACATCGCTGATTTCGCTCGTTGCCGGTACTTCATAATTTGTTTTCCAATGGTTAATGATCGGTTTGTGATCGACAAAACTCCAAATGTAGTGTGAAAAGGAACCGTATTCTTTTTGAATCCTTAAAAAGACTTGAGCATTCGTAAGGACACTTTGGATTTTTAATTTATTGCGCACGATGCTAGGATCTTCTTTTAACAATTGCCATTTTTCTTCTGGATATTGGACAATTTTTTCTGCTTCAAAATGATCAAATGCTAGGCGATAGCTTTCTCTTTTTTGCAAAATGGTCCACCAACTAAGTCCTGCCTGTGCTCCTTCGAGGCAGAGCATTTCAAATAATTTTCTATCCTCGTAAACAGGTACCCCCCATTCTTGATCATGATATTCCATGTATAGTGGCTCTTTTGTGACCCAAAGGCATCTTTTCATCATTTCAAATCCCTTCATTTTTTTTATCCTTTCCCTAGGTTTCCCTTACTGAATAATATTTCATTTCTATCTGATATTTAGTTTCTGTCATCCTAACCTATTTTCCTTTATTCTTTCTTCCATATAAATTCTTAAGGATAACAATCATTGGTCATGTTTGGAAATGGTGCAAATTTTGCATGATTTTCAAGCATGGAACGAATAAAAATCAAGTACTAATGGGAAGATAAGGAAAAAAGGAAGGTGGTTCTTTGCTTAAAAAGCTTATACTCATTACCCTGCTCTTGGTCTTTGGAATTCCTAGCAGCATCCAGGCACAAACAGAAATGGACTGCAAGATGCTTGAACCGATTTTTGGAAAAGATGCCGTTCAAGCGAAAAACGGTATTTGTGCTGTTGAAATTCTCCGCAACGAACTCAATTTAACACATATGGGGAAAAAGATGTCAGCGGAATCAATGGATATTGCGTTTCATGCTTCTTTTGAAAAAGTGGACACCGGTACCGCCGTGATGGGTGAATTGGCACTGTTGGAGGATGAAGTCAACCCAGTGATTGACGAATTAAGAAAAGGCGGTCTGGAAATATCCGCTCTGCACAATCATATGCTGTACGAGCATCCACGTATTATGTTCGTCCATTTCCAAGGAATGGGAGATATGAAAGAACAGGCAAATGCGATTAAATCAGCGATTGAAAAAACAAAGCATTAAAACCTGGAAACCTTTTGACTAGGATGTTTTATTGCAGCGATGAAGGACATTTTGCGATGTCTTATACTGATGTTGTCTTTCATAACAAGAAAAAAAGACCAAATCCTAAAATTTGGTCTTTTCAATCCCATTAAATATGTGTATCGATAAACCCGCAATAAGCATCAACTGGGCTGACACCTTTGAATTCAGATTTACCCATTAATTTTTCAACTAGCACCTCAAGATTGGCTTTGCGGCTGTCATAAGCGTTGATGTACGTTTTGACTTGTGGGACATCTGGTAAATGATAAGGATATTGTACAGAAACAAAGATGGTCGGAACTTCATGGATATAGAATGGAATATCTGGGGTTCCTTTACTTGCCGGCCAAACGATTCGTTGTACTGTGCCCGGATTGACGTTGGCAAGATTAATGATCAGATCATAATTGTCTGTCAACTCAGAAATCGGTCGTTTTTGCGCATAGACATTGGCAATCGCTGCCGCTCTCTCATCTTCCGGCAGCTTCATGATTTTCTCCTCTGTCGATTCCCAAACAGTCACTTGGAACCCTTGTGCTTCTAGCAGTTCTTTCATAATATCAACTGCTTTTTCTTTACTGCCAATCATCGCACCAAATCCGCCTTGAACCCCTTTG
>CALGSR010000078.1 GCA_937902115.1 uncultured Bacillus sp.
GAAAAGGTGAAACTGCGTGAGGAATTAAAACAGCGCACATACGGACTGATGGATGCCCAGGATATTATTCAAGTATTTATGCAAGATGATGTGGACTTATCGGGAGGTGAAGATAATGCAAGCGTGCAACGAATGCAGCCGTTTTGATTGTGATTGCGAAGTATTAACTTTGGATATTTACGGTACAGAAATCGTACCAGGTGAGGCCATCCACAAGGATAATGTCATTCGTTATCTGATTGAAGATGGTACGCATCAATTAAAAACTCGCTAGAAGCGGCAACCAATAGCGAGAGCTAAAAAAATAAAAGACAGTGATAGTTTATCACAAATCGGAGGAAATTATGACAAACAAATTTAAAGTTGGCGATATGGTACGTATTTTAAATGTTGTTGATAGTGAATTTAAAGAAGGCGCAATTGGAGTTATTGAAGATTGCGACCACAGTGGATATAGAGAGTGGAAAGTTACTGTTAACGGCGATTATGAATGGTTTGATGCTGATGAATTTGAATTGGTAGAGACAACGCATAAAGATAGTGAACGCATCGCAAAACTTGAGGAAGAAGTAGCTGAACTAAAATTAATCGTTGCCCAAATTCGTAAGCCTTCCACAGTTGTAGAGGAAGCATTAGCAAATGACGTTACCGCTGCACAAGCTGAAAAGTTATTTGAAAAGCAGCTTATTCCTAAAACACCTAATCAATTACGTGCTGAAATTATTGAGAAGGCTAAGGGGTTTATTGAAGAATCGAAAAATAAAAACGGATATTACAAAAACGAAAACCTTACAGGCTTTGAATCTTATTGGGATTTAGTCGTAGATTTCGTTGTAAATACAGAAAAGCGTACAATTGTTGCTCTATTAAAAGGTTACGAAACGTTAGATGTAGCTACTAAAGGCATCGCAAAATGTGACCCATCGGACGTATTCAACGAACACATCGGCAAAGCCATCGCATTAGGTCGAGCGTTAGGGTTGGATGTCAGCGAGTTTGAACAGGCAGTGCAGCCGGATGAGGTTGTGAAGGGACATATCGTAGAAACGTTTTTAGAAATGGATGTACACCATAAAACAATTAAAGTATTGAATGTTGAGTTCTGTGACGGAGAAATTCAATTGAAACACGAAGGATGGGGTTACACTCCGTTTGAACCGCATTTAGGCGACAAAATTATCAACGATACCAACGCTCAATACGGAGGTGTTGAATAATGGCAAACATTTACGAAATCACTGACAAATATAAATTCATTCAACAACTAATTGAAGATGGCGCACCGGAAGAAGCATTCATTGAAGCGTTGAACACGATTGACGGGGAGCTTGCTGAAAAGCTTGAAAACTATGCTTCTGTTATGAAAAACATTGAATCAGATATTGCAGGCATCAAGGCAGAAGAAGGTCGTTTAGCTGAACGCCGTAAAGCAATGGAAAACTCAATCAAGCGTATGAAAGAGAACATGCAAACAGCAATGGTTGAGACAGGACAAACGAAGGTGAAGGGTGAAAAATTCAGCTTCAACGTACAGAAGAATCCACCGTCATTATTGGTTCATGATGATTCATTAATTCCAATCGACTACATCAAAGTGGAAGAAGTCAAAACGATTGATAAAAAAGCAATATTAGCAGAATTAAAGAACGGCGCTGACATTCAAGGTGTGGAAATCCAACAAGGGGAATCGATTCGGATTCGATAGGAGGAAATTAAATGTCAAACGTAGTTTCAGTAAATGTCGGGCGTTATATCACAGAAGAAACAGTACGCAGAATCAACGAAGCATTAGGCGGTCAGAAAGTATTTCTTTATAGCGATTCCCTGTTACATTGCACGCTTGATATTATCGTAGATTCACCGAAGCAAGTCATTAGCAAACCATCGAAATTTAAAAAGGATGCAAGCAGCCAGTATTATTGCGTGTACAAAAAAGGCAACTACTGGACGTATAAATTTGTGAATAAGCGATTAAGTAAGAAAGCGTTTTATGGTGCTTCATATGCTACTGAACACGCTGCAGCATTAGCCTACGACAAGCACCGATTCAGCGTTGAAGGGGATTTGAGTAAGCTGAACTTCCCGGAATATTTTGAGGGGGTGTAAACGTGAATCTACACGAGAAATTAGTCGAGATTCGCAAAAGTATTGGTGGCTTCACTAAGGACAAAAAAAGCTACAACTACAGTTATGTATCTGGTACGCAAGTTTTAGCAAAGATTCAAGAAAAAATGAACGAATTAGGCGTGTTGTTAATGCCGGAAGTTATTACCCAAACATTCCATGAACACGAATATAAGGACAAGTATAACAAAGACAAACTTGACTTTATTGTACATGGTGAAATGGCGTATACGTGGGTGAATGCTGAAAAGCCGGACGACTTCATTAAAGTACCGTTTTATTACACAGGCCAACAGGATGATATTTCAAAAGCATTCGGTTCGGGGCTCACTTATTCAGAGCGTTACTTCATTATTAAGTTTTTCAATCTACCAACAGATGCTGATGATCCAGATGCAAAAGATACAAGTGGACGAGCGAAACAATCGCAGCAGAAACCAGTGGCGGCGCAACAAAGTGTTAAACCGGCTTCTAATGGCATTACAGAAACTCAAAAGCAATCAATCTTAACTAAGACAGGCAACATTGCAAAAGCGCAAGGGATCGACCAGGCACAAGTTTATAAGAGTGCTGCAGCGCATTTCAAAATCGACAAACGAACAAATGAACTAACACAACCAGAAGCAAGCAAAATCATCGAGTATTTAGCAACGTTAGAGTAATCCAAAACAGCGAGGTGAATAAAAATGTCTCATTTAAGAGAAATAGTAAAATTTAACGGCGATTCATTTAGATATTATCAAATTTTTAAGTGTGACAAATGCGCAATTGAAGTGGAAGAATCGCACCCAAGATATGCAAATGATCTGGACGATGAACATTATTGTTTGAAATGCGGATTCATTCTAGGTTTACTATCCAAAGAATTTTACTTGAAACATTGCGGAATCAGTTTGAAGGATTCGAATGTAGGCGTAAATCCAGATGGTGAAATCGTTATTTGGACAGGCAACAGAAAACCGCCGTGGGAGAAAACTAACAAAGAACAGCGCAATACGAAAGAATACCGAGACTGGAGAACATCGGTTTTCGAAAGAGATAAATACACGTGTCAAATATGCAATAAAGTAGGTGGCGATCTCAACGCACATCACATCAAACCGTTTGCTACTCATAAGGAATTGAGATTCGACATTAACAACGGCTTAACCTTATGTGTGAAGTGCCACAAGGAGATTCACCGACAAAAAGAGGTTGGTTAAATGGGTGGTGTATTTCAAATAGACAGAGAAATATTCAATCACGCGATCTGGGAGGATGTAGTGAAATTTCGAATCTTCTTCTACATCTTAGGTCAAGCAGTCTTTGCAGAAGAAGGTGTAACAGTTGCCGGAATTAAGTTGGAACGTGGGCAGTATTTAAGGTCGCTGCGCAAGTTACAGGATGATTTAGCTTTTAAAGAAGGGCGTGGAAATGCGGTAAAAACGTATCCGTTAACGACCATCCAAAACAAGATCAAATCATTGGTAAATGATGGTCAAATCAAAGTTAAATCAACAGAAAGCGGAACACTTTTCACAGTCGTCAACTATGCGCTGTATCAAGGTTTTGAGCGTTTCGAAAATGGTAAGTCGAACAGCTATCGAACAGCTATCGAACAGCTATCGAACAATAATAAGAATGTTAATAAAGATAATAATAAAGATATGTCCAATCAGCACGCTGATTTGTTTCTTTCTTGGTGGAATCTGTATGACAAAAAAACAGGTAAGGCGAAGTGTGAAACGAAATTTGTAAAGCTGGTTAAGAAGTACGGTTATGAGCAAATCGAAAAAGGCACGAAAAACTATCTGCAATATATGCAACGAAACAATGTTGCTAAACAGTATCAGAAAAACCCACTCACATTTTTAAACGGTGAACATTTCAATGATGAATATGCAACAGGTTCACAGGTAGCAGCAAGCACAACCGGAACGTACAAAAGTTTCGAGTTTGATATAAACCGAGGTGAAGATTAGTGCTGAACGAAAACGCAGTATTAGGAACGATATTGAAATTCCCTTATCTATTAGCAGATTCGGAGCTGAAAGTTGAATACTTCCAATCGGCAGAAAACCGCAACATTTTATCAGCTATGAAAGACCTCGCTTCCAAAGGGCTTGGAATAGATCTAATTACGCTTCTAACTCATGGTGAACCTTTGAGTTATGGAGGGGCAGACAAGCTCTCACAGATGCAGAATATGGCTAATGAGAGCAAGTTTGATAGCTATGTAGAAATGTTGGTGGATAAATGGCGGCAACGGGAGAAAATGAACATTCTCGAAATCGCTGCTCGTGAAGATTGGGATTTAAACAAAATAACGATGGAATTGA
>CALGSR010000079.1 GCA_937902115.1 uncultured Bacillus sp.
ACTGAAGTTTACAGAAGAAGGAAGTGTAAAGGTAAATGTATTCCGTTCCATCTCGATTTCCAATCCGGAGAGAAATGAATTTATTGCCTTTTCTGTGTCCGATACCGGTATTGGAATCCCGCCGGAAAAACAAGAACTTATCTTTGAAGCTTTTCAACAGGCAGATGGGACAACAAGCCGGAAATACGGCGGCACAGGACTGGGGTTATCAATTAGTAAAGGATTAGCAGATCTTCTTGGAGGCTACATTACGGTTAACAGCAATGAAAATAATGGAAGTGAATTTACCTTCTTCTTACCAGCAATCACGAAAATGAATGAGATGGTCATAACAGAAAGTAAAGAAATTGCTGCAACTGTAGAATCTAATATGTTGTATCCATTACATGAGAAAAAAGGACTTCTTGATGGTTCTGAAAAACCAGGGGCGGAAATAATACAAGAAAAAGAGAATTTGCTTTCAGGCAAACATATTTTATTAGCCGATGATGATATGCGAAATGTATTTGCGTTAACTACTACACTTGAGTCAGTCGGAATTCAGGTACACTTTGCTGAAAACGGGAGAGAAGCACTGGAAATATTAAATGATAAACCCTTTGTAGATCTCATCCTAATGGATATTATGATGCCTGAAATGGATGGCTATGATGCCATGAGGAAAATAAGAGAACAGCCACAATATGAAAAACTCCCTATTATTGCTTTAACAGCAAAAGCCATGAAAGATGATCGGGAAAAATGTATCAATGCTGGTGCTTCCGATTACATCAGCAAACCGGTTAACATTGAACAATTGCTGTCTCTACTGAAAGTATGGCTTTATCAATAATGGAGGGTATTTATGAAAATGAATCAATTACTGCAAGAGTTAGAACAGGAACAATGCAGTGACTTGGAAAAAATTGAAATTGACCTTTTATTAGAAGGAATTTACCGCCACTATGGATTTGATTTTCGTAATTATGCTTTTTCGTCTATTCGGCGCCGAATTTGGCATCGGTTAAAGGCCGAAAAAATTGAGTCGGTGACCGCACTGCTTGACAGAATTCTGCATGACTCATCGATGATGGAAAAGCTTTATCTTGATTTTTCGATCAATGTAACAGAGATGTTTAGAGATCCATCCTTTTTTAAGGTAGTTCGCTATAAGATCCTTTCGCAGTTATCGGAATTACCCAGCATTCGCATCTGGCACGCTGGCTGTTCAACAGGTGAAGAAGCCTACTCCATGGCGATATTGCTTCATGAAATGAATTTATATCACAAGGTAAAAATTTATGCCACTGATATGAATAACCGTGTGATACAGCAAGCAAAATTGGGACAGTTTCCGCTTAAGAAAATGAAGGATTATACAAGTAATTATGTGAATTCAGATGGTAAAAATGACTTCTCAGAATATTATACAGTAAAAGGAGAAACAGCAATTTTTCAAAAGGAGCTGTCAAAAAACATCATTTTTGCCCAGCATAATCTTGTTACGGACGGCTCCTTTAATGAATTTCATATGATTGTTTGCCGAAATGTATTAATCTATTTTGATAGAGAATTGCAGGCGCGGGTCCATGAGTTATTTATAAATAGTCTATCTGAAAAAGGATTTTTAGCACTAGGCAATCGAGAAGGTCTGTCCTTTTCAAAGAAAGATAAATACTACCATGTCTTTGATGAGGATGAAAAAATATTCAGAAGGGTTCAATGAACGGAAGTGGGGATAGGATGGAAAACCAACATGTAAATATATTAATTGTGGATGATCGGGAAGAAAATTTATTAGCCTTAGAAGCGGTTTTGTCCGCAAAGAACTACCGTTTAGTAAAAGCCTTTTCTGGAGAAGAGGCATTAAAATATGTCTTAAGGGAAGAATTTGCTGTTATCATCATGGATGTTCAGATGCCTGGCATCAATGGGTTTGAAACTGCAAAGATGATCCGCCAAAGGGAAAAGACAAAAAATGTTCCCATTATTTTTATTACAGCTTTAAGCCAAACGGTTGAAAATATTTTACATGGCTATTCAGTAGGTGCCATTGATTATATTATTAAACCATTTGATGCCCTTATATTGACTTATAAGGTGGAAAGTTTAGTTTCGATGTATTTAACTAAAAAGAAAATAGAAGAGCAAGCAAAAACGATAGCAAAGTATACAAATAAGCTGGCGGATGCTTATCATGCCCTGCAAATTAATGAGGAAAAACTAGAGGCACAAGTCAAGGAACGGACGAATGAACTTATTATCGCGAATCAAAAGCTGCTTCAGGAAATAGATAAAAAAGAAGTCGCAATGCTCAAATTAGAGGAAAGTGAAGAAAAATACCGGCAATTGACAGAGGAATCCCCTGTAGCGATTCTCGTAAAAAAGGAAAATAGTGAACAGTACTCTTTTATCAATGAAACAGGTGTACAGTTATTTAAGGCGAATTCAAAAGAAGAAGTTTTAATGCAGCCAATTAGAAAGTTAATCCATCCAAGCGATTATGAACGAATTGAAAATTTGAAAAAAGAAAGAGAAAAAGGCCACTATGCTTTGGAATGCCGATTAGTTTGTATAAATGGAGATGTCATTGACGCAGAAGTAAAAAGCATTCCATTAGTCTATCAGGGAGAGCCGGCACTTCATTTGATGATACGTGATATTACAGAATTAAAGAGAAGTCGTGAGTTTATGCAGCAAACGGAAAAATTGACTGTAGTGGGAGAGTTAGCTGCCGGTATTGCCCATGAAATTAGAAATCCGTTAACCAGCCTAAAAGGGTTTACTCAGCTGTTAGGTGATAGAATGGACGCCAATCATGAATATATGGATATCATGTTAACTGAGATAGACAGGATTAACACGATTGTCAGCGAACTGCTGTTACTGGCAAAGCCAAGTAAAATTGAATTTAAACAGATAAATTTAGCGGAAATTCTCGAGAGTATTATTACATTAATGAGTGCGCAGGCTAATCTATTTGGAGTGAACATAGAATTAATCAGTAGCAAATCATTAAATGAATACTATATTTTTGGCATTGAGGATAAAATTAAGCAGGTATTTATTAATCTTTTGAAGAATGCTATTGAATCAATGGAAGACGGTGGAGAATTGGTGATTCAGGTAGAAGAACAGGAGGAGCAGATTGAAATAAAATTTATTGATGGAGGCTGCGGGATTCCGCACGAATTGATTTCTAAGCTCGGACAGCCATTTTTCACAACAAAGGAAAGCGGCACCGGATTAGGATTAATGGTGTGCTACAGTATTATTGAAAGTCATTACGGTACAATGCTGATTAACAGCATAAACGGAGAAGGAACAACCGTATCTGTTTCTCTGCCGCAATATCGTATCGAAACCGTTTTGCAATAGATTTCTGCTTTTGCTGAAACTCTCTTGATAGTAATCACTGCTGGTATAAAAAGAAAAGCATAATCAATCAGATTAAAAACCGCAGAATGATTGTGCTTTTCTTTTTCCGTTTTAAGAACAACTTCAATTAACTCCTTATTTTGTAAAGCGGTTCGCATAACTTGATGCCACAAAAGATTCCGGTTTTATTTTCGGTTCCAGGCCCACCGCTTCAATTCTTGCAGTCATTTCTTCAACATATATTCTTGTTTTATTTCGATTGCCAGAACCGATATCGATATGACCTTCCATGGTGAATGAAGCTCCTTGATATATGTATGGGAGGACAATATCGATCATTTTCGTTTTCCGTTCTTCCGTAAAGAGACAAACAATTTCTTCTGTCAATGAAGTTTCATAAGAGATTCTTTCATGCAAGCGCTCCATTTTGCGGGGAATACTGATTCTGCGAATAGAGGCCCATGCGCCTTTTCCTTCGTTAAGGATAACAATACCAGTAATAAAGATAGTAGATCTTAGATGTACCTGTGAATCTGTACCAATCATCAAGCGATAATTTCCATTGTGACTTAAGTTCATAAATCGAATAATTCGTGCATAAACTTGTTCAAACGTCATATTCTTTTCTTGTAAATTATGAAACAATAGCTGATTTTCGAGCGGACATTTCATCAACGCACCTGCTTTCGTTTGTTCATTTTTCATCCAAATGACAATACTTATTGAAAGACAAGAAACAAAAAACACTTTCTATAATTATATTTATGCAAGTAGTTTATTATGTTGTGTAAAAGATAAATGATAGTTGTTAATTACTCGTAATGAATTTAATAATTAATCAAAGATAGTGTTAATGAACCAAATCACTATAGCTAATACTTTCATCCTTCGAAAATGAAAATAATTTGTGAACAAGATGTGATAATTGTTGTATAAGTCATCGACATCCTTTGAATATTTGATATAATGAAATAAATTTAGAAACAGGTTGTTATTTCTTCATCCAGAATCTTCTTATCTATCATCTTAAGTGTTTATTCAACTCACATCGACATTTTTTGTAATCGTTTTCATTCCTGCGATCAATTGTTTGTCAAATGCCTAGGAAGTGGCAAATTCACTTCTTAAACATTACAAATAGTAAAACATTGTATTTTCATCGAACGAAGGAGGGGTTTTTTTCATGCATATCGTCGTCTGTGTCAAACAAGTTCCAGATACAAAAATCATAAAAATTAATCCTAAAACGAACACACTTGACCGTCGGAGTGCACCTGCCATTTTAAATCCATATGATGCGCATGCTGTACAAGAGGCAGTAAGGGTAAAAAGGAACCTAGGGGAAGGAAAAGTTTCAGTTCTCTCAATGGGACCTCCGCAAGCGACGGCTGTAATCAAGAAGAGTATTGAAATTGGTGCAGATGAAGGATATTTAATCACAGACAGGGCATTCGCCGGTGCAGATACACTGGCTACAAGCTACGCATTATCAAAAGCACTGGAGAAAATATCAAAAGAAAACAAGATTGATATGGTCATCTGCGGAAAGCATGCGATTGATGGAGATACCGGACAGGTAGGACCAGGAATCGCAAGAAGGTTGGATATTCCCCCTGTCACAAATGTGATTGGAGTATGCGAGATCGATGAAAAAAATAGAACCGTATTAGTTAAAAGAAAGCTTTCAAACGGTTATGAACTCCTCCAAGTGAAAATGCCTTGCTTATTAACAGTTGAGAAAGAAATCAATCAAATTGAATATTCACCGATGCCAAATATGCTCAGAGCAGCCAGGTATGAATCAATTATATGGTCTGTTAATGATTTAGGTCAGGTTGAGCGTTCCCAATTAGGTCTTAAGGGGTCACCAACAATAGTCGGCAAGATGTTTACACCGCCAAAACTAGAAGGAGGACATATGCTGGAAGGGGCACCGGATGAACAAGTGGCACAGTTAATGGAAGTGTTGGCAGACAGAAAAGAACTATTAAATGTGAAATAAGAAACAATAATTGAATGGGGGATCTTTCATGATTGAAGATTACCGTGGTGTCTGGGTATTTATAGAGCAAAATGAAGCTGGTATTGAAGGAGTCTCACTGGAATTATTAGGAGCCGGGCGAAAACTTGCAGATAAGCTCGAGGTACCCTTGGCAGGTGTATTAATAGGCGATAATGTGAAACCGCTTACTTCCGAAGCGATTGCCTACGGGGCAGACATAGTTTATCTGATAAACCATCCAGTATTAAAACATTACCGGACAGAGTCCTATATGAAAGGTCTCATCCAATTGGCGCAAAAATACAAACCGGAAATCATCCTTTATGGTGCAACTCCTAATGGCAAGGATTTAGCAAGTGCCGTTGCGACAGATTTGAATACCGGTTTAACAGCAGATACAACGATGCTTGATGTAGATGTTGATAAAAGGCTTCTCGAAGCAAGCCGGCCGGCCTTTGGCGGAAATATTATGGCAACGATTCTTTGTAAAAAACATCGGCCGCAAATGGCAACCGTTCGTCCAAAGGTGATGAAGGCCCTTGAACCGGATTCTAGCAAGGATGGTCAGATCATTGAAGAAACAATATCGTTAAAAGAGGAAGACATGCGGACGAAAGTGATTGAAATTATTAAAGATGTGAAGAAAACAGCCAATTTAGCTGATGCCCATGTCATTGTCTGCGGTGGTAAAGGAATGGGAGATTTAGCAGGTTTTCAGCTCATTCATGAACTTGCGGAAACTATCGGAGCAAGTGTTGGCGGTACAAGGGACGTTGTTGAAGCAGGATGGCTTCCTCACGAGCTGCAAATTGGACAGACAGGTGAAACGGTAACACCTAAAATCTATTTTGCTATCGGTTTATCCGGTGCGATTCAGCATGTCGTTGGGATGAAAAACTCAGAGCTGATTATTGCGATTAATAAGGATCCAAAGGCACCTATTTTTGAAGCAGCAACATACGGGATTGTGGGCGATGCATTTGAAATTGTCCCTAAATTAATCGAGCAATTTAAACAAATTCGTGTCGAAGAAGGCGGTGAGTTTAGCCATGTCTGAGAAATTTGATGTTATTGTCGTTGGAGCTGGTCCAGCCGGGACATCCTGTGCTTATACTTGTGCAAAAAATGGCTTAAAAGTTTTACAAATAGAAAGAGGGGAGTATCCGGGAAGTAAAAACGTGATGGGAGGTGTTCTTTATCGGAAGCAAATGGAAGAGCTGATCCCAGAGTTTTGGCAGGAAGCCCCACTAGAAAGACCGATCATTGAACAGAGAATTTGGATGATGGATAAAGAGTCTACCGTAACATTCGGTTATAAAGGTCTTGAATGGGCTGCAGAGCCTTATAATAATTTTACCGTTCTTCGTGCTCAATTTGACCAATGGTTTGCTCAAAAAGGCGTAGAAGAAGGGGTACTGTTAATTAACGAGACGGTCGTGAATGAATGTATTGTAGAAAATGGCAAAGTGGTTGGCGTCCGTACAGACCGGCCGGATGGAGAAGTATATGCGGATGTCGTCGTACTAGCGGATGGTGTGAATTCTCTCCTTGGAAAGCAGCTTGGCTTCCATAAAGAACTACGGCCTGATGAAGTGGCGTTAACCGTTATGGAAGTGATTA
>CALGSR010000080.1 GCA_937902115.1 uncultured Bacillus sp.
AAGGTGCGCGAAGTGCCTGCAACGGAAATCAACAACCAAGTTTAACAGAGCCAAATAAAAAGGGGTATTCGGATTATCGAGTGGAAAACATGTTTTTAAAGTTTAATGTTCACGAAACACTAAATCGGATAATCGTGTGGACCTTCATAAAATAATTTATTATTGTATTCAATAGAATATTTAAAAGGCGTGTAGGTTGTAAAAGATGTTTGATAACCTGTTCGTCTTATTTTATAATGATGGTGTAAAATAAGTTTTACATCACTTTAATTAGAAGGTGCTGTTCATATGCAAAATAGAATAAAAGAATACCGAGAAAAGAAAGGCATTTCGCAAGGGAAGTTAGCTGATTTATGTAATGTGAGTAGGCAAACAATTAATGCGATTGAAAATAACAAATATGACCCAAGTTTACAATTAGCTTTTAACCTTGCGAAGACTTTAGGCGTTGCAGTTGATAATTTATTTTTAGATAAGGAGGAGATTTAATGAAGACCCGAAAAATAGGTGCAATAATAATTGGAACGGCTACTCTAATTGTGATAGGTTATTCCATTGTAAAGATTATTAATGGCAAAGACTTTGGATTTAATGAAATTACAACAATTTCAATTCTATTAATGATGTTTTTCTCTGCAATTACATGGGGGGATAAAAAGGAGAAAGACGGAATATTTATTGACGATGAACTTGGACAAAGAATTACAGAGAAAAGTTCAAAAATTAGTTACTTTATTTTATTGGTTGTTTTATTGATTGCTGTAGCTGCTGATCAAATAGTGAACGGAACGAACAATATATTTTTGTTGGCTGCGTTAGGTTTAGGGATGATTATATTACCACTGGTTGAATATTTGGTCGCTAAAAAATATCAATAAATATATGAATTATTACGACTTAAATAACAAATACCATGAGCTGTTTTGACAGCTCTTTTTTGATCAAAAGGAGACAAATAAATGTTACCTAATATTCTTAACCTACCTAACCTTGAAATTCTCGATATGCAAGAAAGTGAAAATGATTACAGGTTTTTAGTGGAATATATTAACTCAAAACCTTCATATTGTCCCAAGTGTGGATCGGTTCCTAACTTCTATAAACACGGTAAAAAGGAACAACTCTTTTTTGATTTGCCGATGCACGCCAAACGAGTCGGTATTTATGTCAAACGGCAACGTTATAAATGCAGGGAATGTAATGAAACGTTTTTTGAAAATCTTCCCGATATGGATGTTAATCGTTCGGTTACTAATAGACTTATAGATTGGATTCAAGAAGCAAGTCTTGAAAAGACCTTTACCAGCGTTGCAGATGATATAGGTGTTGATGAAAAAACTGTACGTAACATCTTTAATGACTATGTTGCCGAACTTGAAGTACAAACAGAGTTTAGAACTCCTAAATGGCTTGGTCTTGATGAAGTCCATTTGTTAAAAAACTATCGTTTTGTTGTTACAGATGTTGAAAACAAATCGGTAATTGACATTTTGCGAAAACGTAATAAAGATGTGGTTATCAGTTACCTTTCAAAGCTCAAAGACATTGATAAAGTTGAACTTGTAGCAATGGATATGTGGAGACCTTACAAAGATGCGGTTAACATGGTAATTCCACACGCCAAAATAGTTATCGACAAGTTTCACGTTGTTAAATTAGCAAATGAAGCCTTAGAGAAGATACGAAAGGCTAACCGTCAAAATGTATCAGCCAAAGAACGTAAGCAACTCATGAGAGACCGTTATGTGCTTCTGATAAGGCGTAAAGACCTCAACGACTTTGATGACCAAATAAAACTGCAAGTATGGACTGATATGTTCCCATTGCTTGGTCAAGCCTACGAACTCAAAGAACAGTTCTTTGACATTTATGAAGCTAAAACAGTCGATGAAGCATATAAACTCTATCAAGAATGGCTTTCAAATGTACCTAAAGAGTTAATGATTTACTTCGAGGATCTCATTAAGGCTATGAGCAATTGGGAAGAAGAGATATTCAACTATTTCACTTCACCTATCACAAACGCCTATACAGAGTCCTTAAATCGCTTAATTAAGACGATAAATCATGTTGGTCGTGGTTACTCTTTTGAAGCCCTCAGAGCTAAGATTTTGTTTACACAGGGCTATCGTAAAGTTAAAAGAAAAAAGAAATTCAAAGAAGTTGAAGTTACTTTCGGAAAAGTGTTACCCGATCAATTCCCAAATTGGTCACAAACTGGTTATGAATGGGTGTATGAAGAAATTTATGGTGCTGACTTTTCCACACTGATTAAAGCTATAGAAGAGGGTACTTTTTAACCCTCTTTCCACACTATTTTCCGATTACCCATAAAAAAGAAACAAAAAGACATCACTCATGGATGTCTCTTTGTTTCTTTTTTTATAAAAATGTAACGATTTCTTCCACGCTTTTTCGTGGCATTTTCTTTGGCTGATCGAGCGGGTATCCTAAAGAGATCACCATGTTGATTTGTTTTTCATTGGAAATATTAAGATATTCCCGTAGCTTTTCTTGCGCGAGCAGAACAGGCCCTGTCATCGGACATGTCCCTAATCCTTTCGCATAGGCAGCTAACATTAAATTCTGCGCTGCGAGACAGCTGCTTTTTACCCCTTCTTCTTGCCATACTTTTTCATCTGAAAGCTTGATCGGATCGAAGATTTTTTCCTTGAATTTAGAATGATAAGAAGTTGCCAAGCAAATAATTAACACTGGGGCATCTGAAAAAGCGGTAGCATATGGTCCAAATGAACGTACTAATAATTTGCCCTCTTTCTCTTTTCCCTTTTGTTTTGCCTCTTCTGCTTTTTCATGCAAAGCTTCCCAAGTCATGTCTTCAATCTTTTTAATCTTTTCCTTATCTGTTATAACAAGAAATTCCCATGTCTGAGAATTCGTATCTGACGGGGCATATCTGGCACAATCCATGATGTCGATGATATCTTCGCGGCTTACTTCCTTATCGATAAATTTCCGGATACTTCTTCTATTTTGCATCAATTCTTTTACTTCAGAGAACTCCATTTTTCCACTCCTGTACTTTCATTCTTTTTCACTATCTGTTAATCGGTCATAACGAGCTAAAAAATCGTTAACCATACTATTATAGAAAGAATTTGTTAAAAAAGAAAGAACCTTCCCTCATTCTATCAATCGTCAGGTTCTTTATGAAGGACATTTTCATTGGTTTTTGCTTCAATTTTGTCCTTCATCTCCCCTTATAGAGGACTAAAAATAGACACTTCCTACAACTGTACAACTATCTCTAGTAGACAATCATCCATATTAGTCAAATTGAGTCTATCATCTATCTCCTTCTTCAGGAAAACGAATATATATATCATTAACCGGACATGCAGGGTGAAATGCCTTGTTACCGTGAAAAGAGAAAGGAGAAGAAGTATGACGATTCAGTTCGGTTTTACCATTTTTGTTTTCATCGCCACCATGCTTGTAATCTTCTGGCGGCCAAGGGGGATTAATGAGGCCTATCCAGCAGCTATCGGCGCAGGAATCATCTTCCTGACTGGAACTGTATCCATGGTCGATGTTGCCGACATTATTGATAAAATTGGAGGTGCCTCCATAACAATCATGGCCACCATCGTCATGGCGGTTATATTAGAAAGCTTCGGCTTCTTCCACTGGGCCTCTGCCAAGTTAGCTGCCCTAGCGAAGGGTTCGGGATACCGCCTATACTGGTACGTCCAGTTGCTTTGTTTTTTAATGACCCTTTTGTTCAATAATGATGGGAGCATCTTAATCACAACCCCGATCCTCATATTGCTTTTGAAAAATCTGCAGTTAAAACCTCATCAGCAAATCCCGTATTTATTGAGTGGTGCCCTCATTGCAACGGCATCGAGCGCCCCGATAGGTGTTAGTAATATCGTCAATTTAATCGCACTGGAAATTATTGACATGACACTGTATATGCATACGGCCATGATGTTCGTACCTGCAACAATTGGATTAGTATTCATGTCCTGGCTCATGTTTATTGTCGTAAAAAAGAAACTGCCAGAGAGTTTACCCGATTCTGCTTACGATATTGAAGAAATCTTTTTTACACAAAATTTCCACCCATTAAAGGAAAGGAAAATGTCGTTAGAAACAAAACAAAAGCGTACGAAATTTATGCTGAAGATATTACTGTTTGTCTTTCTCTTGCGCTGCCTGTTATTTGTCGCTTCGTATCTTTCTATCCCAATTTCCATTGTTGCCGTACTAGGTTCTATTGCCTTACTCATCTTCCGTTGGTACCACCTGCGCACGAACCCGGTTGACATCTTGAAAAAAACACCTTGGCATATTCTCATCTTTGCCTTTTCGATGTATGTCATCATTTATGGTCTGCATAATCTCGGCTTAACCGAAATGCTTGTTGCGTTCTGCGAACCCAATGTCAGCCAAAGCCTCCT
>CALGSR010000081.1 GCA_937902115.1 uncultured Bacillus sp.
TATAGTACTAATAATTGCGTACATAGCTTGATATGATACTAAAAATACCAGTAATTTATCCAGAACTTTAACAGCCTCACTAATACCATCGGATTCAATAGATGAGATAAGTTTCAAGGCCCCCGCCATTATAAGTAAACCACTAGCCATCCCCATAAGGTTTAGACTGGATTTAACCATCTCAGTACCTTTTAAGAGTTTTGTAGTTCCGACATTTATCATTTGGAATGCACCATAGGCTCCGATGAATATACCAATCGCCCAGGCCAATCCTTTTAAACCAGTTTTCAACTGTTCCCATGGAACTTGCGATAGCACATATAGACTGCCCGCCAGTAAACTAAATGAAACGGCCATATCTTTGATCTTCAATTGACTACCGAATAGTTTTTTTGAGAACTTAGTCACAAAACCACTCGCTGCATTTGTGATCTTAGTCATTGCACCAAGCATTTGTGTTAATTGATTAATGAATAGTAATATGATTCCACCAGTTGCAATTGCAGTGATCTTTCCGAAGTCTAATGTCTTTAACACCTCGCCAAAGTCACCTATACCCCCAGTCGCCTTATCAACTATGAAATCGATAAAGTCCTTGAGGATACCAAGGAACCCTGATATAATACCCCTATTTTTCTCACCAAATTTTGATTCTATGAAAGTGGATAACTTTTTCAAAGCATTAATGAAACCATCAAATGCGACATTCGATACCATTTTGATTGTTTGGACGATACCACCAAACATCTTACTAATCGCCTTACCAATGTATTCTATTGGCTTTTCCGCAGATAGTAATCCGTCGACAAAGTCGAGTAAGAATGAAATGACGCCACTTAATACATTCCGAACGAAGGCCATTGAAGTCCTGAGGGTTTTCATCCCAGCCTCGAAGATACCAGATCGTTTTATTAATTGGGTTATGACAAATAAGAAGTCCCCGACGTTCGCGGTAAGTTCTAAGAAAGTACCATTAAAAGGAACTATAATTCTAACAACTTCGAAGAACGCTTCCCCTAAAAACTTAACGACCGTCCAACCTAAGTCTAGAACTGAGAATAAACCCCGAAAGGTTCTCTGAATTCGATCAGCTGTTTGGTCGGAAATTATTAAGTTACTCGTAAAGTTCTTAAGCGAACCGATCATATCGGCCCATTGTTTGGCTGTCTTTGGTGGGAATATTGAATCAAAGGCCCTAGATATTGATTGTAGTGGTTTTAGTATTGCTATGGCGGTATTCTTTAATGTTTGGAAGATGTCGGAGATACCACCAAGCTCTTTAATATCTTGCAATAGCTCATTTCGACTTTCTGCACCCGATGCAAACGTTTGCCATAGGATTTCAGTTAGTGCGGAGAAGTTAGCTTTAGCTTCGTTCAAGGTTCCGAATATGATTTCATAGGTTTGTAGCCACCCGGAAGAAACTGCGTCCTTGGTTGCCTCTATGGAGTCGTGGAATGACTTAGACTCTTGGGCTGCCTTAAAAGCCGCATTACCTATTGTATCGAGTATATCGGCATATTTATCAGCATGCTCATCCATGTAATCCATAGCTTGCATAGCTGTGTCAAAACCCATTTCCTCTTGAACTTCTTGTACCTTCTCGGAATACTCACCATACTGTTCAAGTGTTTTTAATAACACATCATTGGTGAACCATTTCTCTCGAAGATTTGTATCGAAGTTCTGAATTGTAACTTGACCTTTTTTGATTGCCCCAGTGGCCTCTGCAACACCTATCGCAATTTGCTTAAACATTACGGTGTTCATGTTCTGATTCATAATCGATCGCCAGTTCATAGTATCGACATAACCCATACTAATCGCTTGTGAAAGGTTAAACATTGCGATAGACGCGGCTTGAGTGTTCTTACCAGAATGGGCCGCCCATGTGGCAATACCCTTCATCGCTCTCTCGGAAGTATGTAGATCTACTCCGGCAGATATAAACTTTGCCATATTACCAGCCATGTCTGAGAAACTATAGCTGGTTTCATCCGAGAACCACATTAGTTTTTGCATTGACTTCTCAACTTCTTCAAAGTCATATCCTGCAGATACCATTGTTTGAACCGCTTCGATCTTTTGTTGATATTTACTTAGTCCCGCGGTTAATTGATCAACACTAAGGCTTTTGACTAAATTAGTGCCGGCATTAACAGCCATTTCACCAATACGCCTTAATGCCCCGATACCGATTTGTTCCATCATTGAGAAGGACCGTGAAATCGATCCTATGGAATCCTCTAAACCGTTAAAACTTTTACCGGTTCCAGTATTTTTTAATGCGTTTGAGAATTCCTTTAATGAATTCTTTGATTCTAAAATACCTTTCTCAAACTTGTGATTCTCGAAAGACATTTCAACAATTCTTTGATCGATTTTATTGCTCATAACTTCTGCACCTCCTTCCAACATTCTTGGGCGATCGCCTCAAAAATTGGACGTAACGCGGGATTGATATAATCAATGCCCTCAACGTAGACCCCAGATTTTGTACCATGCCCATATTGTATAAGGAGTGCAACGGAATAACCATTTTGTATATTTGAGTTATTAAAGCCAATTCCCCAGTTCTCTATAGTGTATGACCAGCTGTTGGCAGTTAGACCACTATCTTTCGGAGTTGCCGCCCTAAGTGCTTCGACACCTTGTGCTCCATATCTCTCGAACGCGGTTCTAAGCCTACGACTGAGATTTTTGCTGTTATCGAAGAATTGTTCGGCATTTCTAAAAGAACCCTTTTGAGTCATTTTAATCATGCTTCTATTCTCCTCTATTTATTATAAACAGTTAATCTTCTTTTGGTACTCTTGATGTAGTTTGTCATATTCTTCATTGGAAACAATCTGCCAAGTCTTTTTTCTTTCCCACCAAATTTCCTCTTCACCATTTCCGTGAAGCGTCTTATATGCATCATGTATTTTTGTTTGTACTGAGCATTCGTCATCTGTCCAAGCGGAAAGATCTCTATTATCTTTAAAGGATTGGTATAAAGTATTTCGCAACATCGCTAAAAGTGCATTATTTTGATCTGTTTGGAGACTTCCTAAATTTTTCAGCTCTTCCTGAATGTTTTTAACGTGACCTGGTAATTGTTTCAACGAATTGAATTCCTGGTCAACCTTAGAAAACCTTTTAAGTATTCCAAGTTTCTCTAACACTGTTACGATTGTGATTATCCCAGCACAAATACTAATTATCGTCTGCCATAATTCCATCTAGTCACCTCATCTTTTTCACGAAATCAAGGGATACCCATCCCGCACCACTCTTAAGTCTTCCCCATTTTGAAGCACCTGGACCGTCCGACTCTTCAACAATCGTGTGCACCTCATTTCGATGTATCACACCATTGACTGGATGATTCATTCCCTGATATTCATCTTTTCCTTTGGTATCGGTTAGACATTGTTCACAGGTGTCTTGCTCTTCAACACCTGGTATGAAATCTTTTGTACATAGAGAACATCTCATACTTGTTACCCCCTTGAGTTGTATTTTGCCCGACGGGCTGCATTTTGTGCAGCATAATATGCCGACGTTTCTTTTTTAGTCATTTTTTGTTTTGGGCTACTATTTAAATCGCATACACGTATCAAAGTTAATAGTCGATTTAGATGCCACTTCTGACACTCGATCGGAATATTATTTTCAAACATTCTACTATAAATAACTTCAGCTGTTATTACTTCTCTTTTCATCTTCTTTTGCTTTTGGTTTTTTGAGAATACGGTCGCTGTCATTGGGTCATCAATATACACTTTAATCTCCAATACATTGTCTACCGATAGCGCTTTGAGAATATCTTCGTTAGGTGTATTACCTATTATCATACAGCGAATATAGTCTAATTCCTGCTCCGCTGTTTTTTCGACATCGCTAAGATATGGTATATGCCATTTCGACTCCCATTTCGCTAATGATATTAAGGAATGCTCGAGTGTTAGCGTACAAGGTTGAGTAGTAACGAATCTGTTCTGTTGTTGATTATAAAATTCCTTTGCTTCGATAATAATCTCAAGCATTCTTAGCCCCCTATTGTTCAGGTATTTGATTTAGTGTTGTTACATTGTTTATAGGTGCCGAGCCACTTTGTTTGGCCTGCTCATTGAACTTCTTCAATGCTTCCCCTCTTATCTCCTTTGGAATTAAACCTAAAAAGAATTCTTTGGATGCATTTTCGTCATATGCTAATTCATAGAACAAAGCACTAAACGCCTCTGTTTTACTAAACCTTATAGATTTATCTTCGTCCTTCTCAAACGTACCGGTTTCTGGATCTCTTTCGCCGTATGCTCTTAGAATAATTTTCTTAAGTAAATCGATCGTCTTCTTAGCGTTGTTTGTCTCGACCGCATGCTCAAGGTTTTCAATTAAGCCGCCCTTTGTATATGTTTCTAACTCCAACCATTCAAATTTGTTAAGATGGAAATATAATGTATCCGTTCTGACATTGTCATCATAATCATTATATGTAACCATTTTTTTTAACATATTCATTTTCTCCCTATTAAGATTTTTAAGATTAAAAAAAGGCTTAAGAATCCCTTAAGCCTTTTTAATATTATTTTATATTATATTACTCTACTACTGTTGTAAAGCTCTTTGTTACAGGTGCTAAAGCCTGGCCATAGATATCTACTACGCCTGCTACAACAACTGTATACTTTGTGTTCAAGGACAGATCAACATTTGGATTAATTGTTAAGATCTTACCAGTAGCATCAAATGTATGTGATGCAGCAATTAAGACTCCTTCTGCTGAAAGAACAGATATAGTTTCATCTAATATTTTATTATTAAATGTTAATATTATATTTGCGCCAACGGCAATGTTAACGCCGGAATCTTCTGGTACTATAGTCGATAAAGTTATAGCTTCTATTGCAGCACCTTCAAATATAGCGGCAACCTCATCCGGCATTAAAAGTCTTGGAGCAGTTATATCTGTGCCATATAATGTGTCCAATAATGTCTTAAGTTTTGCAGCATCCTCAACTGCAATTTTTGTGCTGTCAATGATTAGGTGAGATGTTGGTTTTCCACCAGTAACAGCTACCTTTGTAGTTGTGAAGTCGAAGCTAAGTTCTTCAAGTTCTGGGGATTCATTCATCGTAGTATGATCCCTAGTAGTAACCCCTGCCAATGCATTATATACAAGATGGATTTTGAAGCCATGATCCACACCATTCGTATCGTTGACAATTTTGGTCCTATAAGAAAGACCAAATATTGTATGAGCCTGTTGTCCTACAGTAACGCCAGGAGCCAACTCATTTTCACCAATTGCAGCCTTGAATTCATCTGGATACATATAACAGCCAATCGTTCCAGCAAATTCCTCTTCGGACATTATTTCAATATATTTCTGATTGTCCGCATAGAATGGATTTGGTTCCCCTCCAGTCGGAGCCTCATTAACTGAAGTTAATCCGTTCCATGGAACACCCGTCTCATATGCACTACCTTTAAATGGAAATAGTACACCTTGGTCAACACCAGTTTCACCAAGTCTTTCTCCTAATTGATCCCAAACTATTTTCATATCTTCTCTCCTTCTCCTAATCAAATTTTATTATTATTATTGCCCTACAGCAAATTCTAATTTTTTCCAATCATCTGCTGGAGTGGCCGATCCAACGGCTACTGCCATATAAGCAGCTGGCGTAGCTGTATCGATATGAATTTGCCCTAAGAACTTTGCATTAATTGCTGGTGCCGCTACTCCATTAATTGGCGTAAGAGCGTCCAAAACTCTCATTGCTCTAGATCCATAATCGGGGTAAGTTATTTTTTGATTTGACATAGTGTTCTCCTTTCTAATAAAAAAGTGAATAGATAGTATGATTTAGACCATCTATTGCGAGGTTATTTAAAAAACCACAGTACTGCATTTTTGATACTTTGTCTGGAATTAATGAATCGGGGTCTGCGTCAATTACAGTTATCATGTATCTTTTCATACCATAATACTTAATATCATCCGCATAAAATGGATCCTCTGCATCTCTTTTATATATAATGCATGGATAGTTTAAACGTATAGAACTTGGTGGTTGAAAATATACATGATTGGACCCTAAGATTTCTATTAACTTATTATGGAGACTTAGTCGGTCTTTCGCCATTGTAAATTCCCCCAATCTGTAATATAATTCTAGGCCTATTGATACTGATGGATTGAATTTTCCAAGTCACATCATTCCAAACAATATATTTAATATTTCCAATATTTTGATAGACATATGGGTCTGCGATAATTGAAATTGAGTTATCGAGGTTTAAGTTATCATTAACCTGTTCAGATTGTTGCCATCTACGCTGGTCTAAAACAACATCACCCCGATAATTCTTTTCGACAATTCTATCCGTCCAAACGCCTGGGGCCGTCTCCTCTTGGAGAGCATAGCCTATTGCACCATAAAATTTAGCCATAATAGGCTACCTCCTTCCATTTTGAATTAATGAGTTCGAATTATTCGCCAGTCTTTGGAATAACTTCCAATTTCCAGTAAGCTATAGCTGAATGAGGCATTGTTAATGCTCCAGAACATCTAGTCTCGATTAAGTATTTGTATTGGTTGAAGTCAATGTCGAAATCATCAAACATTGTAACACTTCCACCTTTATCAGCACCAAGAGAGTAATCATTCATATTAACTGAAATACCAATAAGTCTCTTTTGTAGACCATCCTTCAATTCTGTTGCTGCTTCCAGAACAACAACCTTATTTTCCATAACAGGAACTTCAACGATTTCTCTTGCACGAATACCAGCTGCTAAATCGGCCTCAGTATTGTAAAGACGTCTACCTGTTGTATCTTTTAAAAGAAGCATGTCGCCATTAACATCGGGAGTAGTAAAGAAAGTAGGAACACCAGTACCCTTGTATTTCTTACGTCCTAGTATAATTTGGTCGATCATTTGAGCAGTGGTTGCTGCTGCGGGAATTTGA
The DNA here is from genome assembly GCA_937902115.1 of uncultured Bacillus sp. Classification (GTDB taxonomy): domain Bacteria; phylum Bacillota; class Bacilli; order Bacillales; family Cytobacillaceae; genus Bacillus_BD. Next base: position 6,960 of record CALGSR010000081.1, read on the forward strand.
ACTTCTACAGTATAAACACCATCATCAGTTGCGATTGGTCTTATTTTATCTTCTTTAATCTTGTCATCAGAAGAAGATAATCTACCGTCGCCAACTAATTGTGCTCTAGCGATTTCCTCTTCGAGCATCATTCTCATTTCCATTCTTAACCATACAACAACGTCAAAGTCTGTGATATCAACTATGTCATCACGATCCAATTTTTGTTTCTTGTAAACAGTTTGAGCATCAGTTGTTCTTTTTAACAATGTAAATACTTCATCAATTTTTTCGTTGCCTGTTACATAACCTCTAGCACGTGCCTCTTCAGCCGTAATGTCTGCAAGCACAGTTTTGATTCTTGCAAAAGGAACATGTTTAGCAGCACCAAAAACTTTGGAAACCCATTCAGTGTCTCTTTTAATGAATGTTGGAGTGTTGGTTGTTGTTCTTGCATCTGGGAATAAATAACCGATGTTATCGATACCATATGTACCAGCATGTGCAAGTACATCTCCTTGATGTTCGTAATCTTCAAACGCATCTCGAATGCTAGCATAGCCATGTGCTAAGAATGCATTTTTTAATGTTGATTGGGATTGTCTAGCATCATTGAAAATTTCACGAAGTTTCTCTCTTGTTAGGTTCCCATGTGTTAAGTTCTGGTCTGTTGGAGCAAAAATATTTTTCTTCATAGTATCGTCTCCTTCAATATTGGAATGTTTTACATCTTTTTCGTTTGATTCTAATGCTTGTGCTATCAATGTATATACCACTAATTGTTGATCCTCATTTAGCGTCTCAAAAACTTCAGCCACAGTCTTTTGATCTTTAGCCGCATGTTCTAGTTCGTCTTCTTTTAGATCGATTTCTTTTTCATCCGGTATATCGATTGCGTCGTGTACAAGTGCTCCGATAGAAATGATAGCTTCCTCATCATCTTGAACTACGCTACCATCAGCATGTTGAAAAGCGAGATTGTCGATATATGCCCCTGGATTAGCACCTGAGATAACTAAGGACACTTCTCTGATAACTCCATGAACTACATTAGCCCCTTTTTGTACTAGCGAATTCGCATAGATACTAAGAGAGTCGATGTCTCCATGCTTTACCAAATCTTTTGCAACTTTTCCGGATTCAGTGTTGTTCAAATAGCAGTAGCTATATACGCCGTCAGCTCTGTTTTCTAAGACAGCATGTCCCAACACATTTTTTGGGTCATTGTGAAGATGCTGGTAAACTAATGGTACTTTTGCACCGTCCATATCTTCGAAGGCGTTTTGCATAATGGTTCGACCATCTGCACATTTTAGACCGACCTTAGTGGCATATCCGCTAAAGTCATACTTTTTTTTCTTATTCATATTTCCTCCTATTGATTTATAAACATCAGAGTGTTTTGAGTTCGCGTTTCAAACGTTCGATTTGTTCGGAAACCTCCTCCCGCGTTGGTGGATGCTCGATTAAATCTTCTTCCTCCTCTGCTTTCGGTTTAATATTTCCATTTTGATTGTTTGGTTCCGGCATATTCTTATTACTTAATTCATTTGCACGTGGTTCATTTGATGGTTTTCTACCAATAATCTGCCGTAATTCATTTGATGTTAGTATGGCATTACGGCTAAATACATCCGCAATATTGGCTAATTCAGTAGCTGGAACAAGTCTGAATATGTCACGGAAACCCATTATAGAATGTCCTTGGGTTCTTGCTGTTTTTGTCAAGAACTTACGAATCATTTCATCAACGATTGCTGTAACAATTGGTTCGACTGTTCGATCGTAGTAATTACGAAGTTCCTGTTCTGTAGCCTTTCCGGTGAATATAGCCTCAGACATGCCAAGTTGGTTATAAAATGTCGTTGTCAAATATTGAACTTGTGATAATAAATTATTTTCAACTGGACGATTTAATTGTGTAATACGTTCCGTGGCATCCGCATAAGCTATGCCGTATCGACTACCCTCTAATTGATTGGCAATCGCTTGAACTCTATCTTTAGCTTCCGCTTTTCTTATATCGGATTTAACGGTATATGGTAATTGAATAATTAGATCTAATTTACCAGAACTCATCTTATCATCAGTTACGTCGAGAAGACCAAGTTTATTTCTTAATCTTTGTAGGGTTGAGTTCGGTTCATTCATGATTGCATATAGTGGGTTTTCAATTATACCAACAATTGACTTTGGTATCGTCACTGTTTGTTTTACGCCACGATTATCATCGTAAACCTCAACGCGGACGTGATTTGGAAACCATTCTTTAATCTTACCGGTTCTGAGTGATAAAATCCTATAGCCGTCAGATATCGTTGGATTTACATACGTGTCAACTGGTACAATTGCAACTACGCCTTCGTCAAACATACTCATCACAATATCCTGTATGAACGCTCGACCTGTTTGATCCTTATTCGCTTCCACTGTAAGACAATGGTTTAAAGAGTCTTTAATTGTTTCTAAATAACGATCTTCGTTATCTAATCGGACATGTTGGAGATCGAAACTAGCAACATCCATCGCAATCTTAGTTGTGATAGTTGAAATAATAGACCTTTCATTACCTCTTGATAGTCGGACCTGACCAGGGTTAACAGAAGACACATAACCGAGACTAGGGGTGATGTATTGTGTATTCTCCTCTGCATTTCTAAAGACATTCCATGCATTTTTTAATCTATTGCTAAATGAGTCTATCTTAATCACCCCTCCGCATTAGATTTTCTTTTTTATAAGCAACCTTACCAGATTTAAAAACGCCTTTTCTCAACTGTTCCATATCGTAGCCTGCATCAGCGACTGCTGTATGGACCCCAATTTCCCCACGTTTAGCAACAAACTTTAGTACTCGCCCAGATGGAGCCTGTATTCCAGAAACTCTTTCGTTCATGAGCGATGCTAATTTATTGTTATACTGTAAAATTGTGGCGGACGAAATACGACCAGTTGAAGTATATGACATTTCTAATTGGGTTTTAACAAAGTTGTCCATTTCTTTCGATGTTGTTTTTTGAATTTTTGCCCTAATTTTTTCACCTTTTGTTTCAGCCCACTTGGTGTCTTTCTTATCTAATCGGGCCTGCCCCCTCGGTGTAAGGGACCCATCAGGATTCTGATACCGTCTAACCCCCCACTTCATTCCCTTAATTCCATGATGCTGAAGGACTGTTTGATTCATAAATTGGTCCTCCTTATTTCTTATCTTTGGATTTCATACCAAATGCATCTTCTGCGAATTGTGGAGCCATTTGTTGCACAAGGATCTTCGCACCACCTAAGAAGACACCTTTACTAAATTCGGATAAGGCTTCCCCTCCACCTTTAAGTACTGCCTTTTTCACAAAGGATTCACTCTTCTCTATCTTCTCAGCAGTTAGTCTTTTATAGGTTTCCTCTAATTGTAGTCTTTCATTCAACTTTTTTAGTTCTTCATTTGAAAGTCCACCTGGAGCTTTAGATTTGGAATCTCGACTCTTAATATGATCTTCGGATTTACTAGATCCTTCCTCGCGTCTTTTTCCAGCAAGAGTCCTAGTTCCATCTTTGTTTTGAAACCGTCTAACTCCCCATTTTTGACCTAAAATACCGTAATGGTATAGTTGGTTAATCGGTGTGGTTGTATCGATTTTAAACGGTTGTTCGTAGGTATCTTTTTCGCCCGATCGTCGCTTTAAATCCCTTATTGTATCTTCGACTTCGCGCTCACTTCTGAGTCGCTCCAACATACGGCGAAGTTCGGGTAAAGATAATTCCGAAATACTTTTAGTTTTGTCGGGTTCTAAGTTAAATCGAGTATCAGTTGGTTCGTCGTAATAATGTTTTATAACTTTATTAGCCATCCGCTTCTCCTTTCTATTCAAATTCATCTTTGTTTAATTTATATGCAACGTAAGCATCCAATAAGGCTGAGACAGCATCTATCTTTTCATCTCGATGTTTCTTTAAAAGCTTACGATTACCATTGGTGTCTTCTTCTGTTACGGCATTTCCCATTGTAAAGCTGAATAATTCCTGGTCAAATATTAGTAAGCGTTCTTCTGAAAGTTTCTTTAATTCACCAAGCGGAACCGATTCGGTTTTGGAACCTTGGATTACCTTTTCGATTGCATATGGGCCGTTTTCTTTTTCCCATCTTGCTATAAATTCTTGAGCGTTATAAGGGTCAAAACCAACACTTCTAACATCGTATTGCATCTCGTCGATGTATCCCTCAAGATCTTCATAAACGTCCATCATATCGAGAACTGTACCGTCAAGAATCATTAGTGATCCTTCATTGATGAAATCGTCATACTTAATACGAAGTGCGCCAGGGAGTCTAGATAGAGTTAAACTGGTAATATAACATCGGGTCTTAATTCCGAATTCATCTCGTCCGAGTGGGAATAAAAATGTGAAGGCACAGAAGTCATCCCCTTGGGATAAGTCGACGCCCATCGAACAAACACATTTCCAAAAGGATCTTCGTCTATGTAGTTCAGTTTCTTCGTATGTAAAGAAATATGTATACCCTGCCATTGGTATTCCGAAACGCTTTGCAAGAATATCATTCCGAGTTGATGGGGCTTTTTCGGCACGCTCAACATCCCTCTGATATGTCTCATATGAAACTGTCTTACCGATGTTTGGCTGGGCTTTTTGCCACATATTTGGGTCTGCTACTTCTTCGATGTCGTCCAATCTATAGTACCAGATGGACACATGATCGGCTATGTAGTCGCCTCGGAGTATGTCCATTAATTCCATTTTGACTGTATCGCCAGCGCTATTACGAACAGTACCTTCTGAACTCATCGCAACGATTAACCAGTCATCCAATTTAGATGCACCTTGTTCAACGGCCCCGATAACGTCCTCACGAATGTTACCCGATAACCATTCATCAATAGTTGTAATCTTCGGTCGCAAACCTTGTAGCTTATCTATTGTCATGGCACGAACTTCTAGGAGTGATCCAGTTAGAAAATTCTCAATGCCTTTTTTAGTAGATGTTAATTTCGTACGATTAGACTTAGCTCCTGTCGTATTAAAGATCGAACCTTCTGTTAAGAACTTATACAATGGTCCACGACTTCTTGTAATAGCTGTCCTAATCGGCGACATTACCTCGTCCGCTTGCTTCATTGTTGGCGCGGTTGTTACCTGATGTGTAGTTGTCGTATCGACACTTATAAAATAATTTTGTATACAACTTCCATACATCGATTTAGCTGCACCACGTGCAACAATTAGAAACTGTTTATTTATTAATCTCTTCTTAACCCATCGATCTTCATAACCTCCGGGTTCTTGGCCGTTTCCCGGTATGAAGATTGATCTCTTTTCGAAATAGTACCAGCCAAAAATATCTTCGGCCCAAAGTTTGAAAGTGTCTAAAAGGTGGAGATCGGACCCATCTGTAAGTGTCAACTCATTTTCACAAAATAAGATGAAGCCCTCTACGACATCTTCATCGTAATAGTATTCGGGGTTACGAATACGATCGTCAATTCTATTCATCTGGAGAGAAATTTCATTGTTGACAAGTATTTCGCCTCTCAACACGGCTTCGCGAAATTCACCATAATACCGAGGAGTGGCCGTGTTAGATAACTTCAAATTAATTACACCTCTCTACTTAATTGTCGATAATGGGACTTCCTGTCCGGGACCTAAGAAATCAAGACTCCCAAATGACACTGGAGCCAATACTGATTTTTTCGGGTCGTACTTGTATATTAAAATACACAAGTCATTTCCGTCGTTTTCTGAATCGCTAAAAATAAATCCAAACGCTACATCGAACTCTAAAATCTGTTTAAGGTGATTGGCATCTGTTAGCTTATTAGCTTCAACGTAGGCCTCATGTACATTTATCGCATTCATATAGTGTCACCCACTTCGACAAGTTTATTTGTTTGGACAGTAATACGCCACTCATACTCAGAAATCTGTTTCTCGATCGAGTCGACAAGAAAGGAATTTTGTGGAGGATCGAACATCAGTCGAACTTTTAAATAAACAAACGATTTAATTATTTCAAGATCTTTTCGTCCCTGTGTAAATTCTTCCCAAACATTATTCTTATCTGTAATGGAGTAGAATTCTGGTCCAACGCCCAACTGATTTATAATCATAAGGGCTCCGTTGATATGTATGATTAATTCCGCATCGAAATTATTATCATTGACATCAATACCAAGTAATTGTTTTATAGAATCTAAAATGCTCACCATAATAGGGTGTCCCCCCTTCTTCGTTCTCGTGGTAACTTTAGTAAATTATTATCATTGCCAAATGTGATAGCCTGATGTGTGTTAAACGATGTGGATATTAAAAATTCCGGATCGAGTAACGAGTAATAATTATTTTCAAAGTCGTCGATAGTTATTGGATTCATATGATGGACATAGATTCGATCTGAAATATCCCGCCCAGGAATTCCTAGGTCACAACCATTATCTCTAAGGATTACTTGGTTTCTAACTTGTTTCCATTCATATGACCTATAGAAGTTCTGATTCAAATATCTGTCTCTTCCAAATGTCTGATGGCCAACTCGTCCACCTAAAATCAAATAACTGAATCGTTCCGCAAAGGTCGGTATGGTAATTAATTCGGAATATGTTTTAATCATCATACCTATTATCCTCGACATTATCTGTACCAGAATATGCACGCATCGCTTTTAGCGCGTCGGAGTAAAGTTCTTCAACTCTCTTTTGTGATTGGAGTGCTTCCGTCTTCGCTGCAATTAATTGTTTTTGTAACTCGAGAATTTGTTTTTCTGTTTTAGCAGTTGGCGAACCAGCTTTCATCAAATATACAAGTTCTTGTGCACTTGCCGTTCCGTTCCTGATTCTTTGTTCTGTGGCATCCATGGCAAGGGCCACTAATTGTTGTTCTCTTCCTTCTGGAGTTGTAGCGGGTGGAGTTCGTACTAACTTTTCAACAGAAGTTGTATACTTTTTA
>CALGSR010000082.1 GCA_937902115.1 uncultured Bacillus sp.
AGCAAAATATCTTGATTTATCAGGGCTTCTGCATCAGCCTGCTATTAAAAAAGGCACGGTCTCCCAGCAAAACAATGAAATTGAAAAAACACTCGATTTCCAACAACTGATAAGTACGTGCAAGCCAGCACTTGAAAGGAAACAAAAGGTGGAAGCAAATTTTACCATTCAAAATACAGACCGAACCGTCGGGACTCTATTAGGCAGTGAAGTAACAAAACGCTACGGTCGTGAAGGGCTGCCGGAGGATACGATTGCGCTTCATTTTAAAGGATCAGCTGGGCAAAGTTTCGCTTCTTTTATTCCGCAAGGAGTGACCTTAACCCTTGAAGGGGATGCGAATGACTATGTTGGAAAGGGCCTGTCAGGCGGAAAAATCATAGTTTATCCATGTGAAAACTCCATTTTTGTTCCTGAAGAACATACGATTATTGGAAACACCACTTTTTATGGAGCAACATCAGGCGAAGCCTATATTCGCGGCTTGGCAGGGGATCGTTTTGCTGTTAGAAACAGCGGCATGAAGGCGGTTGTTGAAGGAGTCGGAGATCATGGCCTGGAGTATATGACAGGGGGAGTGGTTGCCATTCTTGGCCCAATTGGCAAAAACTTTGCCGCAGGAATGTCAGGCGGAGTCGCATACGTTTTCACTAAAGACAGAAATCAATTCAAAAAGCAATGCAACCAAACCATAATCGGGTCCGATCCATTAACAGAAGAGGAGCAAAAGGAACTTCGCTGGCTTCTCACCCGGCATATGACCTATACAGGCAGCACACAGGCTTCCCATTTCCTCTCTCAGTGGAATGAACAACTGACGCAATGGATAAAGGTGAGCAACAAGTGAAACAAGGGGACGGTTCTCCTGTTTCGCTCATTTTATCCAACTCCGGCGAAACGAGGGCATGGCCCCCCCTCAACCGGTTTTTTCCAAGACTAGCGTTCCATCCCCTTCGAGCGGACGATTCAGGAAAGCTTGTTCGGATTTCCAGGTTAATTTAAATTGATAACTCATTTAAACAAGGAGGGCAATAGGATGAATTCATATTCAAGAGAACAAATTTTACAAATCGTGAAAGAAGAAAATGTCCGTTTCATTCGTTTACAGTTCAGTGATTTATTCGGGATGATCAAAAATGTAGAAATTCCGGTCAGTCAGGTAGAAAAGGCGCTCGACAATAAAATCATGTTTGACGGCTCATCGATTGAAGGCTTTGTCCGCATCGAAGAGTCGGATATGTATTTATATCCGGATGTAGATACCTTTGTTATTTTTCCATGGATGGCGGAAAAAGGGAAAGTTGCTCGTTTCATTTGCGATATTCACCACCCAGATGGAACCCCGTTTGAAGGCGATCCGCGCAGCAATCTGAAAAGAGTACTGAATGAAATGAAGGAGCTTGGATTTACAGACTTTAATGTCGGTCCAGAACCGGAGTTTTTCCTTTTTAAATTAGATGAAAAGGGCGAGCCGACACTTGAATTAAATGACCAAGGCGGGTATTTTGATTTAGCTCCTACGGATTTAGGGGAAAACTGCCGCCGTGATATTGTGCTAGAACTGGAAGAAATGGGATTTGAAATCGAGGCATCCCATCACGAAGTCGCACCCGGGCAGCATGAGATTGATTTTAAATATCAGAATGCTCTGAAAGCCTGTGACGATATTCAGACCTTCAAGCTTGTCGTAAAAACAATCGCCCGCAAACATGGTCTGCACGCCACTTTCATGGCAAAACCGCTGTTCGGTGTGAACGGATCGGGAATGCATTGCAATTTATCCCTCTTTCGTGAAGGCGAAAATACGTTTTTTGACCCGAACGGCAACTTGGAGCTGAGCGATACAGCTAGACAATTTGTCGCCGGCATTATGAAACATGCAAAAAGCTTTACTGCCGTCACCAATCCTACCGTGAATTCTTACAAACGTTTAGTCCCCGGATATGAAGCACCGTGCTATGTGGCATGGTCAGCAAGAAATAGAAGTCCGCTGATTCGTGTTCCTGCGTCCCGCGGCTTAAGTACCCGGATTGAGGTCCGCAGCGTTGACCCTTCTGCCAATCCCTATTTAGCACTGGCAGTCCTTTTAGCAGCAGGGCTTGATGGGATTCACAATCAATTAACGCCGCCTGCTCCTGTTGATCGCAATATTTACGTGATGACAAAGGAAGAAAGAGTGGAAAACGGCATTGTCGACTTGCCAGCAACATTAGCGCAAGCGTTGGAGCACTTAAAACAAAATAAAACCATCAAAGAAGCACTAGGAAAACATTTATTGGAACATTTTATTGAAGCGAAAGAAATGGAATGGGATCAATTCCGTACCTCTGTCCATCCTTGGGAAAGGAATCAGTATTTCTCTTCCTATTAAAATCCAAACAAATACTAAATGGAAAGGGTGATGTTCGATGTGTGGAATCACAGGCTGGATTGATTGGCGTCAAGATGTGAAAAAGGAAGAAGGAATCATCAAAAAAATGACAAAGACATTAGCGAAACGGGGACCTGACGCTTCCAATGTCTTTATTGACCACCATGCGGCACTTGGTCACACAAGGCTCATTGTCGTTGACCCTGCAGGAGGAGTGCAGCCGATGAACAAAAATTCACAGGAAGGAAAGGCCTTTACGATTGTTTATAATGGCGAGCTCTATAATACAGAAGAATTGCGCAAGGAGTTGGTGAAAAGAGGCCATTCCTTCCACTCTTATTCAGATACGGAGGTGCTTCTCACGGCTTACATCGAATGGGGGGAGAGCTGTGTTGAACACTTGAATGGGATTTTTGCCTTTGCTGTTTGGGAGCATCAAGAGCAAAAGCTTTTTATCGCAAGAGATCGGTTAGGGGTTAAACCGATATTTTACAAGCAGACGAAGGGTGCTCTATTATTTGGTTCTGAGCTGAAAGCAATCCTGGCCCATCCTGATGTGAAGGCAGAAATAGAACGAGAAGGGCTGCAGGAAATATTTGGATTGGGTCCATCCCGCACCCCAGGCCACGGGATTTATCGTGGAATCGCTGAATTAAGACCTGCTCATTTCCTGGTGTTTGACCGTAAGGGGCTCAAAATCAAGCGTTATTGGAATGTGGAAAGCACGGAACATCAGGATTCCTTTGCCGAAACGGTGGAACAGGTCCGCTTTCTTGTGCAAGATGCGATTGAACGGCAGTTGACGGCAGATGTTCCGGTTTGTACTTTTCTGTCAGGCGGCCTTGACTCCAGCGCCATTAGTGCAATTGCCGCCAATCTTTTTCAAAAAGAAAACAGAGGAACGTTGCATACGTATTCGCTTGATTATGAACATAACAGCCAATTTTTTCAATCCAGTCTGTTTCAGCCTGAAGAGGATCGCCCCTGGATTGAGAAAATGGTGCAAACAATAGGTGTTCAGCATCAGGGGAAGGTCATTGGTCATGACGCCCTTGCTGCAAAATTAGAAAATGCAGTCAGAGCAAGGGATTTGCCGGGCATGGCGGATATTGATTCTTCCTTGCTTTGGTTTGCAGAAGAAATCAAACAAGATTTTACTGTTGCTTTATCAGGGGAATGTGCGGATGAAATCTTTGGCGGTTATCCTTGGTTTCATCAAGTAGGAGGGGAGAAGGAGAACCATTTTCCGTGGATGAAATCCGAACAGGAGCGGCATGAGCTTCTGTTGCCATATTGGCAAAAGAAGCTGCAGCTGCGGGATTACGTTCACGTTCGTTATCAGGAAACACTCCGCGAGGTTCCTGAATTAGTTGGGGAAAGCGATGTAGAAGCACGGCGCCGCGAACTATTTTACTTCAATATGATTTGGTTTATGGCTACATTGTTAGAGCGAAAAGATCGCATGAGCATGGCAGCCAGTCTCGAGGTTCGCGTTCCCTTTGCTGATCATCGCTTAGTTGAGTACGTCTGGAATATTCCATGGGAGATGAAAATGGCGGATGGCCGTGAAAAAGGAATCTTAGCCCTTATCCGAAAACGCATCAGCCGCAATATATGAACCGAGTGAAAACGATGTTAAATCAGATCATCAAAACGAAATCCTCTCCCATTCTCGAACTTATTTCCAAGCAAAAAGTTAAAGACATTCTTGACACAGACGGCACCACATTTAAAGTTCCATGGTTCGGACAGCTCATGACAGGGCCTCAGCTGATCGCCCATTTAGTGCAAATAAACATGTGGCTGGAGATCTACAATGTTAATATTTTGTCAGATTAAAGATTTGTTTCACCAAGTGTTCTATAGAAATAAATCGTGAAAATGAGAGCCCTTGGCTATGGAGTAACAAAATAACCGGAGAAGTGGCAGCTGCACTTCCCCGGTTATTTTGTCTATATTTAAGGCTATTTTTGTAAAGTTTGTTGTTAAAGAAAAGAGCCATATTTAATGATTCGAAACTTTAACCGATTGCGGCAAGTGGTTTTTCTTTTGTCTATGTTGTCGAATCCATGTTTCCAACGTTCCAGACCCCATGATCACGCCGGTCACAATTAATAAAAACCCAATAAAGTGAGCCGGTTTAATCGCTTCTTGCAGGAGCAAAGCTGCACCGACTACAGAGAATAACGTATTTAGATTCAGAAAAATAGATGCCGTGGCAGGGCCGACTTGGCCGATCGCATAATTATAAATCATCTGTCCTAGACCAGTAGATAATACTGCAGAAAGGAAAAAGAAGAGCGCGATTGAAGGAAATCCTGCTGCAAACGCTGCTAAACCGTTTGGCTCCATCCCTAAACTGACCACAAAGAGGAAAATGGAAGCGATCGTCAGCATATAGGCGGTTAATAATACCGCATCCATCGTTCTAGCGGCTTTGCTGATTAAAATAAAGCCAAAGGCTTGAATGAAAATCGATAGAAATACTTCGAAGTCTCCAATCGAAATCCCTTGCAGTTTCCCGCTGCCAAAAAGAACGGTCAGAGTAACTCCCGCACTCCCTAAGAGAAAGCCCATCGCGGTAATAAAGGAAGGTCTTTTTTTAAAAAAGAATATTGATAACAATACTGTTAAAAGCGGCCCCATCCCAAGAATCAAACCTGCATTCATTGCAGAAGTTTGCGTCAATCCGATCGCTAAGAAAAAATGATGCGAAACAATACTTGTTAAAGAAGCGCCAATGATATAGCCCCATTCGTTTTTATGCGGCAAACGAACACGCCGTGTCATCCCTAGAAGCAGGAAGACGGTTAAAGCGGCAACAAAAAGGCGAAAGGACGTAGCGGTAACAGGCGGCACCTGATTGACAATGATTTTCACAAAAGAGACATTAAAGCCCCAAAAAACCATATTCACAACCAAGAGTAAATATATTTTCATATTATTCGTATTCATCGGTCCGATCCTTTCTCTCATCATAAAATTCATTTTAGCACCGAATAAATTTCATGAAAATCAAAACGACTTGGAAATATGTGGCTGGTTCTCCCAGAAACATGGGACGGTTCATGTTTCTTTAATATATTCCAATTTTTACGCAACACGGTGCCTGGCCCGAAAATGGACAAATGTCCGTATACGGTAGACAAAGGTAAAATCGATGAAAGACCGACATCTCATGAAGATTTTTCTCTCCCGTCAAATGTACCTATATCCTAGCTTAACGCGACTCACGCTCTTTTAACTGATAGTATAGTGGCTTTCGAATCGTTGGATAGGCAATACCGATAAGAATAATGAAAACCCCAATCCATTGGTAGGGGGTTACAGGCTCCTTCAGGAACAAGGTGGACATGAAAACGGCAGTAGGTAGTTCAGAAGCACTCAAAATATTACCAAGTGCACTGCCCACTTTTGGCATGCCAATATTAAATAGTAATGGCGGGAGCAGTGAGCCGAAAAATGCAAAATAAAGTGCGTATGGAAGTAATCCATCTGTCAGCGAACCATTCATAAAAAATGTTGGCGGTAAGAATAGAAAAACAAAAATAGCGGCTCCCGTACACATAATGGCACTTTTTTTGATCGGGTGGACAGGGATAGTGGTTTTCCCGCTGAGATAGATAAAAGTTGCAAATGAAAGGGCAGACAAAAGGCCCCAACCCATTCCAGTCCACGAAAGTGAAACGTTAGCGATTAATATATTGGATGCAAGAATCGAACCGATTAGAATCGTAATCGTTGCAATCACATTTTTGTTTGTCGGTCTTTTTTTATCAATAATAAACTGTAAAATGATTCCAATCCAAGTAAACTGTAATAATAAAATAATCGCTAATGATGCATCTACATATTCAAGTGAACGATTGTAAAAAATCCCTGTAGCTCCCATTGGAATTCCACTAACAAGGAGGATGGACCATTGTTTTAAAGTCAATGGATTCTTTTTTCGAACAAACATGGTAACAATCCAGAGCATAAAAGCACCAAAAAAATACTGTGTACCTGTTACGTCACTTACACTATACCCGTGGCTGTAAGCAATTTTAACAAAAGTTGAAACAACTCCATAAGAACAGCCTCCCAAAAAGACAAGAAGAGCATATTTCCAAAGTCCCATATCGTATCTCCTTTACAAAAAAATAAAACCACTCATCTTAGTATAACGGAAACATGTAAACGGTTCTTATGTTTCACCAAGAAAAGGAAAGTCCGGATGAAACAAGGGAAACAGGAGAACCGACCCTCTGTTTCTAAAATTTGTACTTAAAATGCAGTTTGTACCCCTCAAACTGCGTTTCGTACCTAGCAAATAGTATTTCCCATCATTTCCCGACCGTTTTGAGGTAGGGAAATCCATTAAACGATATTCGACTCATTACTTAATACCCGTTATGGTAGAAATAGCCGGGATAAAAACCGCATCTATTTCCATAAAAGGCAGGTAAAATAGGATGAATATCAAATCAGGTGCAATGGAACAGTACAAGTCATATTCAAATTTTCTATCATTAACACAGTTCAATAATCACTTCGAAATGTGGATGGCGGAGCATAAAAAAGATTTTTCAAAAGGGGAATTAATGGGACTGAAGCGGCTCGTGCGTTTCGCGGCAAAAATCCCGGGAGTTTGTCATGCCAAAATTGGTACCATTCTGAAAGCGATCCATGAGGAATACAATGAGAGCGGTATTTCTCGATCTACTTTTAAACGGATGCTTGGAAAAGCGAAGGAACTAGGTCTTCTAGCAATTCACGAAACGGAACGCAAAAACGGTTCTCAGTCGAGTAATCTCTATGTATTTCAGCCTTTTCCTACCAATGAACCACCTAAAGCGAAAAAAATGAACTGCCATAATGAAACTAGCAATCCTTCTGAAACTAAAAAAATAAAAGATCTAAATAAACGTCCGGAAGAACCGTCTCGGTTAGATTCCAGTTATACAAATGATCGTGTTCCAAGAAGATTTGTGAACTTAGTGAAATGCTATTTCAATGATGCCAAGACGATTGAAGAATACTGGAAAATGGCCAAAATCTCTGCATACCGCAATGTTTGCGAGGAGGATCCAGAAGTTGTTCTTATAACAGCCATTCATTCCTTTAAACAGTTTATTCGAAAAATGAAGACCATAAAAATCCACAATCCAATCGCCTATTACTATGGAATTCTTCAAGAAAAGTTCCATGAGCTCTTTATTCTGGACTTAGTTAACATGAGTTGTTGTGATACTGAACAGGAAGAAGGAGTTAAACAGTAACAAAAGCCTAATTTCTTCGCTATAGTAAAGAAGAAATTAAGCTTTTCAATTTTACTTTTCTTCTTAGCTGCCCCAATACGTGAATGAATAAAATGGCAGTTAGAGCTCGGTGTATCCATAAAATTACAGTCTAACCTTAACCTCAGTTCCGTCCTTAGTTTTGACATCTATTAACACGGTCCCTTTATGATTTTTCAATTCCTTGACAAGTGTCTTTAGTATTTCTTTGTCTATTGGCGGCATAGTAAAATCCAGTTCTTTACTTTTTCCATACACTTGAGCTCTTTTACTTACATGTCGATCAAAAAATTTAGCAGGCAATACAGAAATAGCAAAGGTTACCATTGGATACGGAATGAGAAGGGTGAAGCGAAACTGTTTGTCTTTCACTTTTACATATAACATAAGTAAATCACTATTCAATGAAGACAGAAACGGTATCTCCGTTTGCTGATTTTATATCAACAATTTGGCCATCCAATTCGTTTTCAATCGCTTCAATAATCAGGTTGATGTCAATATCTTTTACATACTTTTCTGCTTCAGGGATACTTGCTGCGATGCTATGACCAGCCATTAATACGACTTTGACAAGTTTTATCGGTAAATTAACCGTGACATTATCCTCTTCAGCCGAGACAATTCGAACCTTTAATGTTTTATCTAAATATTTGGTCGGCTTTTCTAATCGTGTATTTCCAGTTTCTTCTTTTCCTTTTAACACTTGAATCAGTTCTGCACCTTTATCTGCATCAATTTTTCCTTCTTGCACCATTGTTAATACTTTTGCAATTTCCTCTTTCATGGAAATTTCCTCCTTATTCATTTTTTAACAGCTTAATGGCCTCTTCTGCAGTGATTTCGTCATTTTCTAACATAGAAACAACCTTTTTCTCATCCACTTCATTCTTCTTCTTTTGCTCATAGCCAAGAGATGAAATGATTTCTGTGAGCTTGCCGCGAACCGTTGGATACGAAATCCCCAGTTCCTTTTCAACCTCTTTGATATTCCCTCTGCATGTTAAAAATACTTCCACAAAATGAAGCTGATCTGTTGATAATGACGCTAGTTTGGATAATTCAAACTCATTTTCAATCGTCGTGTGACAATGGGAGCAGTGCAACTTCGTGATCTTCAATGTTTTACTACAAACAGGACAATTTGTGATTACTTGATAAGCCATAGTGAAATTCCTTTCTTTTATTTAACTTGATTATACATCAATCGATTCAAAATTGAAATTAAATAAGTTAATTTTTTTAAAATAAATAATTAAGTAATTTAATTTATAAATTAATGTTATTTATTATTTGTTTTGAATCTTAATGTCATCCTTCTTTGGAGGTCACATTCATGTCGGGGAAGAATGAAGCAACAATCGTTAGAAACAGCATACGGGTGATCGTTCGAAAAACATTTAACATATTCTTACAAACAAATGCCTTGTATTACAAGACTAATAATGCTATCCTTTGCATATATCATGTAATGCAAGACAATCAATAATTATAACCCATGTATTCCAAGTTTGTGGGGAAGGAGGAGAGAGATTGTCGACAACACAAATGCTAAAGGGCATCATTGACGGCTGTTTGCTGGCGATCATTAAGGATAAAGAAGTATATGGCTACGAAATGGCAGAAATTCTTGAAAGTTATGGTTTTCACTCTTTTAGTGAGGGGACCATTTATCCATTGTTAATGCGGATGCAGAAAGAGGAATTAATAACTTCTACTTTGAAGAAATCTACTGCGGGACCAAGAAGGAAATACTACTCATTAACGCCAAAGGGTGATTTGGAATTGATAAAATTTATCGAACGATGGCAGAATTTACAGAGCAATGTCAACGGAGTGTTGCAACAATATACATTGGCAAAAGGAGGTAATCAGGATGAATCATGAATTACAGCTTTCTAAAAAGAGCCAAAACTTCTTAGAAAACTTACGTGTTTACTTAATTTCAAGTGGAAAGCAATGGGAGGAAATTGAGGGAATTGTGAATGAATTAGAAATCCATTTGTCCGAAGCCGAAAGAAACGGGAAATCCATTGAAAAAATTATTGGCCAATCGCCAAAAGAATACATGGAATTGGTTTCTGCTGAAATGACGATAGATTATCAGACATGGTTCAAAAACATCTGTCTCATCATTTTTGGCTCCTTTTCTTTTAAAATTTTCTCTGATTTAGTGGCAGGGAACCTTTCATATACGCTCTTGGAAATCGCTGGGTATATAATCATTACGGTTACGTTTATTACCGTTGTTTTTAAAGGATTTAAATATCTATCAACCATCAATCAGTCTAATTTCAAACGAGGTCTATTGATTTTTGCAATGGGGTTGCTCCCGGTGGTTTTATTTATCGGGTTAACTTTTCTTAATCAAGTGATTCAGACCCCAACCATTCACTTTGGCACTATAGGGAGTTTAGTCGTTGGCGGAATTACATTGTTATTTGTAATCAGTATGTCCATTAGGGCTAAGACGTGGATTCTCATCATCATAACAGCGTTGTTAACCTTACCTGATTATTTTCTTAATCTAACATCACTCCAACTTGAATCACAACTGATCCTGAGTTCAATGATAATTTTTGCTGGAATAGCTATTTACCTATTGATATTGTCTAAATTGGAAAAAGGTAAGTGAACATGGACTATAACGCAGATATGCCTGTAGTAAAATCTTTTAAAGCAATGGAAGGGGGGACTTGTTAAATCCTCTTTCCATATTATTTTCCGAACACCAGAAAAAGGCCTTCTCGCTAAAGAAGGCCAAAACCAGAAAATTCATCATTTATATTCTACTCTTATTCTGTTTATGATAATTTCTGTAATTCATTTTCAAGCTGTTTCATTTCTTCATTTAACTTTGTCATTTCTTCTGTCAGTTTTTTCTTCATATCATCATTATCAAGATTCTTCGCAAATTCATCCAATTTTGCATCGATCCTATTTTTCTTCTGGGCAATTTCTTCTTTCATTTGCAGCTTTCTATTTTCTACATCCATATTGTTTTTCTTATTTTGCAGTTCATCGATTTTTTGTTGGTATTGTTCAATGGTGTTATCAATCGATTCTTCCGTTAATGCTTTAGGTTCTGCGAAGAACGGATCGGTTAATAAGGAGAAAGGACGTTTGTTGAATAATGGACTTGTTTCTTGGAAAAGTTGTTCAACTTGGTTATGAAGCTTCTTAAATTCAGATTCGATATTTGGCATCAATTGGTTCTGAGCAGTTAATTCATTCCATGTTTGTTCAAATGCGGCTTGATCATTATTTTTTGCTGCTTCTGCTAATTTTTCACGGAAGTCGTTAAAAGTTTTGTCATCAACAGCATTGGTTGAAAAACGATAGACCGCACCATTCGGAGCCTTCAACTCCAATTCTTTTTGGTCATTCAACATTGATTTGAAGAAATCTTTATTCAAAAATGGAAACATATAGAAAACCTCCTAATTACTATTTCAAACATATTAACTATGTCTGACTTTGACTAACTTTGACCTTACAATTATATTTTACACCTTTGGTCAAAGTTAGTCAAATGAAACAAGGGGGTTGGATCTTTGGTTTCATTAATTAAAGAAAAAGATGGATATAACTTGGGGAATATAAGAACCGTTCCTCTGTTTCTTTACGAATGCAAGCTCCAACTAGTATAATTTAGGAATGCTGGTTTTTCCTTTTTGGAATGACTGGCTGTAAGGAGCTGAATGATAGTATGGAATATTTACAACCTTTTTTAAAATGGGCTGGCGGGAAAAGACAATTATTGCCTCAATTAAGGCCCTATTTTCTTCTAGATTATGGAACTTATTACGAGCCTTTCGTTGGTGCCGGGGCAGTGTTATTTGATTTACACCCTGAAAACGCGGTAATCAACGATACAAATCCCGAATTAATTAATTTATACCATGTCATTAAAGATGAACAAAAGATAGAACTGTTAATTAATGACTTAAAAACACATCAAAATGAATCGGATTATTTCTATCATATCAGGGCATTAGATCGGCAGGAAGAATACAATGATACCCCAGATTACAAAAAAGCAAGTCGTTTTATTTATTTAAATAAGACTTGTTTCAATGGTTTATACCGTGTAAATAGTAAAGGTTATTTCAATGTGCCGTTTGGAAAATATAAAAATCCTAATTATGTCAATGAAAAGGTATTAAGGGCGGTTCATCAATATCTCAATGAAAATCACATTGCGATCCTGAACGGGGATTTTGAAAAGGCCACAGAACATGCGGAGTCTGGGGACTTTGTCTATTTTGATCCGCCATATGACCCTGTTTCGAAAACATCTTCCTTTACTTCCTATTCAAAGGACAACTTTGGTGAAGAACAACAACTGCAGCTTCGGGATACATTTAAACGTCTGTATGAAAAAGGCTGTTATGTCCTTTTAAGTAATTCCAATACGGAATTTATTAATCAAATTTACTTGGAAATTCCTGGAGTGGATATTATAAAAGTGGATGCTAATCGCAGTATCAATTCCAAAGCAGATAAACGGGGGAAAATTAAGGAGGTTTTAGTCATAGGAGATGGCAGGAAAAACAAAGAACGACAAAGCCTGGGAGCAAATATTCAATCAATATAATGTGTTTGATAAAGTGCAGCAAGACGGTTTTTATGAAATTGCGGCGGACGATATCAGACAGTATCGCGAACCAAG
The DNA here is from genome assembly GCA_937902115.1 of uncultured Bacillus sp. GTDB lineage: Bacteria > Bacillota > Bacilli > Bacillales > Cytobacillaceae > Bacillus_BD. The sequence continues at coordinate 12,323 of CALGSR010000082.1, forward strand.
GCTCATGTGCAAATTCGACCATAAAAACAATCTGCCGGATATTTTTCAAAAAAATGCTTTAAATATATTGCCATTATCAACCAAATCATATGTGATTGGGGATTTTACTTTATTTAAAGAGATTCATTATGATGAAACCTTAATCCCAATACAAATGAGTATTCCTTCCCATATTGAAACGGTCAAACCAACAGACTTATACAGTGAAGCATCGGCTCTTCACTGTGCCTATATTACGGGAATGATGGCTGACTTTCTCGGGGAAGAAGCCTTATTTACGGTAAGTGGCAGAATGGGCAGCGGTAATTTTCAATACGAAGTGTTAAGCAGCAAGGGAACAAAAAAACAAATTCATGTCAGTGGTGCGCAAATTGAAATTGATGGCGGATATGAAAGCTTTACGAACTTTATGCTTGTTGAGGCGAAAAAACAAAAGGTGGATAATTTTAATATAAGGCAATTATATTATCCTTACCGCGTATGATATTTTCTATTTCTTTGAATACAAATTTGAAGATGATAATATCTATAATTCACTTGTTCTGGTTAGACAAAAGAATTATATCGTCAACTATCAAACCATCACACAACAAGATATTAACCAAATCGTGGCAAGAGCAACGAGATTTGTATCAGAACCGGAAGTCCCATTCCCACAAGCAGACGATTTTTCTAAAGTTCATGATTTACTGACCTTTTTATATGAAAAAGATCTGACAAAAGAAGATATTGCCGAACAACTAGACTTTGATAAAAGACAAGCAGACTATTATTACAATTGCTGCATTTATTTAGGGCTTGCAAATAAATACAAAAATCAAGAAGGAACCTTTGCCACCTTAAATGCTGAAGGAAGAAGAATCATGCAGCTTCCATATAGGCGGAAACGATTAGCCCTAGCGGAATTAATCCTGCAGCATCAAGTATTTAAGGAAATATACGACAAGACCGTATCAGAAGGGCACGTAACAACTGATTATATTGTCAGTCGAATGAAAAAACATCAATTATATAAGATAAAAAGTGAAGAAACCTTCAGAAGAAGAGCCAGTACGATTCGCGGCTGGGTAAAGTGGATGATGGAGCTTCCAAATGAAAGCTAAGATGATTCGACAAGTGTCAGGCGCTTGTCGAATTTTTTATGCTATTTGCTCTTATTGATTATAATATCTCGGATTCCATGAGAGATGCAGAAGAATAGGAAACTATAATTGAAGTATAGGAAATGGAGGAAGTGTCCAGCTATTTTTTAAAAAAATATAAAACTTTTCAATAAGGGGGATCGTCTAATCTATGGATAGGAGGAACGGTTGTGGATGAATTAACGGCTGAATTAGTAGAAGTGGAAAATAAAGATGAACTGATTGATGAGATTATGAACCAGTATGGGCAGGAGATTTTGCAGCTTGCATATTCATATGTGAAACAGCAAGAGACTGCCGAGGATTTGACCCAAGAGATATTTGTAAAATGCTATCATTCGTTACATACATACAAAGGAAAATCGGCGTTTCGAACATGGTTGTGGAGGATCGCCATCAATCATTGTAAGGATTTTTTGAAAAGCTGGTATTACAAAAATGTGATGGCAATAGAAAATGGAACTGAATATATAGGGGCAGCAAAGGAAAATGTGGAGCAAATTGTTATTCAAAATGAAGAGGACGAAGTGTTGGCTTCTG
>CALGSR010000083.1 GCA_937902115.1 uncultured Bacillus sp.
CTACGATCGCGTATTTAGATGGTGTCATCGCAAACTTCCAAGAATGGGTTAAACCCCACGTGAAAGACACTGTTAACGTTTAATAAGGCAAAATCAATTTTAGCGGCGACTATCCATACATTGACATTCTTTGCTAAGTAAATACCTGCATATAGAACATAGCTAAGTGGGTAAACGCCTCTTTTCGTTTAAGAAGAGGCGTTTTTTATAAAAAAATTCAGATTCTGTAAAAAGGCAAATTCCTGATTTTTGACCATTAAAATGTAATCGTTCTCATCTTAGCTTAATCTAATCGTTATCCTCTTCATAAATTTCGCCTGAAGCAGGATCAACTGAGTAGGTGATTTCAGCTAGTTTTCCTTCTTTGAACCAAGAAATCGTCATGCTTTTGTTTAAGAAGTTTTTTCTTAAACTGAAGCCTTTAAGACTCTTTGTTAATAAAGCTTCTAATTCAATTAAGCTCTTGCTTTTATACTCCGTAAGACCGTTACTTTCTGCTAATTCCTTTAATTTCCGGTTTACGCAATATTCAATATTCTTTTGACCTTCCAATACCTTTTTCACGATATTTCCCTCCCCCATTTCCTTGTTCATATTGTCCGACAAAACATACTATTTTTCAATAGTGAATTAGGCGGGACAAGGTACCCGGTCCCTTGTCCCTCTATGAGATATTTTCGATTTGAATTTCAGGGGTGATTAATTCCATTTTTTCTACATTCCAATCAAAGGTTAGGATGGCTGATTGTTTCGATTGATGCGATAGTAGCCGTTTCCCGTTTTTAAGGATCATACTCTCAGCTTCCCAAAAGACCACGGTTTCGTCTTCCCCCGTTCGATTACAGACGAATAAAGGCACTCCCGTCTCGATTGATCGCTGTTCCCACTCACCAGTCGGTCCACACAAACCCAACCCCCAAGAGGATGGGGCAACGATTATTTCCGCCCCTTGCGCAGATAAGGTATTGGCAACCTTGTCTGTATAAGCATCTGCACAAATCATGATTCCAACTTTTATCCCTTCCAAATCGAAGCTTTCAATGGCAGTACCTGGCTGACACCAGCCATCTGAAATAGTCGCATGCTTTCTTTGTCTTCCGATTAAATCTCCATTTCTATTAATGACGAATACTGAATTATATAGCTTTCCATCGTCAGACCTTTCAGGACAGCCAAGAAACACATTCGTATTGACAGACTTAACCAAGGAACAAAAATGGTTCATCCATTCATCGGGTTGCTTTTGAATCCAATCAGCTCCTATTTTTCGCGAAAATTGCAGCCCGCTTACAGCCAATTCCGGCGTGATCACCCAATCAACCATTTGATTTGCTGCTTGTTTCACTGCTCGTTCAATTAAATCTTGATTATATTGAATATCCCCAACAATCGGTAATAAATGCAGTAAAGCCACTTTTATTTTTCTCAACAAGACTCCCCTTTTCTACTATATAAATGTTCTCCCATCCATGGATAGTGCCTAGTGTCATTCATTTCATGTTAAAAGAGGATCTTGATTTTCACTAAATGAAGGATAAATATTCGGGTGGAGATTACTTGCTATCTTAGTTAATCCAAGTAATAGTTTCGGTGAAGGCCTGCAAAATAATGGTTCATCTAATATAAATAGCTGCTCCGTTTTAATGGCCTCCATCTGTTCCGCCCCGGGACGCTTCAGAACAACCTTTGGATTCACCTTTTCCTTTTGTACCCCCACCCAAACTAAGCAAATGACATCAGGATTTCTTTTTCTTACCTCTTCCCAGTCTGTTTTAACGCTTGCTTGAGTATGATCTGCAAATACGTTCCGTCCCCCGGCAAGATGGCTTATTTCAGTTAACCAGTTTTTCGCTCCCGGTGTAAAAATGGGCTTCGCCCACCACTCCCAATAAATGTTAACCGGCGTTTGCACTTGCTGTGAAAGAGATTGATATTTTTCCAGTATCTGATTGAATTTCTTAACGACCTCTTCCGCTTTTTCTGCAGTATGCGTCACTTTTCCAACAAAAAGCAAACTTTCCCCTACCTCTCTTAATGTCTTAGGATTCGGAACAATCACATACGGGAGTTTTCGTTTTTCTAACTCCTTAATATTTCGTTCCATTCCAGGCACACTGAGTGAGGCCAAAACCAAATCGGGCTGCAATTGTTCAACCTTGTCCATATCAATATCCATATCTGAACCTAGTCTTGGCAGGGTATTGATTTCCGCCGGCCAATCAGAGTAATTATCCACCCCGATCAACGAAGAAGTTAATCCTAAATAGCCAACTAATTCGGTATTGCTTGGACAAATGGATATTAATTTCATTTTTAAAAAACCTCCCTTTGTAAAGTCTTTCCGAGTGCATCCTTTATTGCACGATACACGATTTGACCCATTCCCTTTCCAACATCAGTTCCTGAACCAGCGCAGGATATATTTGTTCCTTGCTGTGTCAGTCCAATTAATAGGGTGTCTGTTGCTGTAACCAAAGCGTCCGCATTCGAATGATTGGCTGTCAGATGAAATTCCTGCAAGGCTTTTACTTTTGCCTCCGTCGCAACCATGTATCCGTCCATGAGGGCCCCATCGGTAAAATGGGCATCAATAAACAGCATTATGTTGATCGAACCGCGGGTTTGAGCTGCCTCACGGACTAAACCCTTTGTCATATCGGCGGTATTCTTGACTCCCGCCGTCACAATGGCCAGTATTTGAATGTTTTCGTATTTCTCCGTGACGATCACCGTATCTTCTAGTCTGGCAGCAGTAAGCATTCCCGCCGCTTGCTTAGAGGGGATTGAATATTTATCCATCCGTTCCTGTATATCCTCTCCATACTGGGAACCATCTTTTTCAATTTGAAAATAACAAAAATGTTTTAACCACTGAATTCCTTCTCCAATGCCCCCATTGGATACCGTCCGTAATGGATGATCGAATTGAATATAAATAGAGTCTTCTGTCTGATGAATATGATATGAATCTTCAAAACTGTAAGGCTCTCTCGATGTGGCATAGTTTGGTGTCATAAGAAGCTGTGGTTTCGCAACAATGGGGTGTGATTGAGAATTTACCTTCACCTCATAAACCTTGTTTAATTGGTCTACTTTTCTTAACTTATCAACATCTCCTACTTCTAAAAATTCCCCATTATGAAGTAAGGCGATCCGGTCTGCATAGAGTGAAGCGACATTTAAATCATGCAGAATCGCAAAAATCGTTAATCCCATCGTTTCTTGCCGCTCTTTGAGTAAATCCAGCATATGAAAAGTATGTTTGATATCCAGATGATTGGTCGGCTCATCTAATAGCAAAATTTCTGGCTCCTGCGCTAAAGCCTTTGCTAATAAAACTCTTTGCTTTTCACCACCGCTTAATTTACGAAACTGAGATATGCGAAAATCGCTTATGTTGGTAATTTCCATGACCTCATCAATGACTTTCCGATCTTTTTTTGAAATTTGTTTAAAAAAGCCCTTTTGATGAGGATAACGCCCAAGACTGATGATTTCTTCGACCGTATAATCGAAGGATACCTTCACTTCCTGGGTGAGAACTGCCATTTTTTTTTGCTTTCTCTATTTTGGACAGAGATTGAATTTCTTTCCCGGATAAAAGAATCTTGCCCCTTTTAATCGGAAGCTGTCCGGTGATAAGTTTAAAAAGAGTCGTTTTCCCGCTTCCATTTTGTCCTAAAAGAGTAAAGAACTCTCCTTTTTGGATTTCCAAATCGATGCCATTGATGATCGGGGAATGATTGTAGCCGCCAACTAAATTTTCGATGGTGATCATATGCGATTCCCCTTCCCAAACTTTTCTCTAATTAATAATATCGCGAATACAGGTGCGCCAATTAAAGCTGTAATAACACCGATTGGCAATTCTTGCGGGGCAATAATGGTTCGAGCCACTAAATCAGCTAAGATAAGAAAAGTACCGCCGGTCAGCATGGAGAGCGGAAGGACATAGCGATGATTCGGACCTGTGATGAGACGTACTAGATGTGGAATCACAAGCCCGACAAAGCCGATTGTGCCTGAAACCGCGACCGATGCCCCAGTTAATAAGGAAGCACCAATAAGGATAAATGTCTTCCCTCTTTTCACATCCACTCCAATATGATCGGCAGCTTCCTCTCCAAGGGCCATCGCATTTAATTCACGATGATGATAGAACAAAATGCCTGCACCAATGACCATAAATGGGAAGATCAGTTCAACATAACTCCACCCTCTCATGCCAACACTGCCATATAACCAATAGATAATTTGTGCCATCGCGTTCTGGTCCCCTAATGAAATAAGGAGAGAGACAACCGCACTAATAAAGGCTCCAACAATGATGCCTGCCAAAATAATCGTTTCAATTGCTAAACTGCGGCTGCTTAAGCGAACAAGTCCGAATACAATCAGCAAGGCAATGAATCCACTAATAATGGAAACAATCGGAAGGGTAAAGCTTCCTAATCCAACGATCGATACGTTAAAAAATAAAACAAGGACAGCCCCTAATGAGGCTCCTGATGATACCCCAATCGTATAGGGGTCTGCTAGCGGGTTACGTAAAAGGCCTTGAAAAGCAGCACCGGCCAAGGCAAGGGATGCCCCTACACAAAAGGCAAGCAGAATTCGAGGCAGACGAATATTCCAAATAATCATTTCTTCATTTTTTGCAACACCATCGAGCAAACTGATATGAAACACTTTATCGAGGATGATATGTATAATCGTAGGAATCGGGACGGTGACACTGCTATAAAATAAGCCGAGAAGGCTTGCACTAAGCAAAAGCCCTCCGCTTAAAAGATATAACCAACCTCTTTTATTGCTTAAAAATTTCCGGATAGATGAATTCCGCAAGTGTCTCGACTCCTTCAATTAAACGAGGACCAGGTCTTGTCACCGTATCGTTATCAACTTCAAACACATGTCCATTTTTCACAGCCGGCACTTCAGCCCAGCCTTCACGGCTTAGTACCTCTGCTGTTGGATCTTCTACATAGTAGCCGTACGTGGTGATAATTACATCCGGATTTAACTGAACAATTTCCTCCTCCGTCAGCTTAACCCAGCCATCTTGATCTTCTGCGGCATTAATGGCTCCAATGGACTCAAGCATTTCATGCATGAAGGTGTTTTTTCCTGTCGTAAAAATATCCGGTCCCGGTGAAACTTCTACCCAAACTTTCTTTTTATCTGTGACATTTTCAGCAGCTTTATCTTTGATGGCTTGAAGACGTTCTTTCATATCCGCCACAATTTCTTCTGCTTCTGTCTTCGTTCCAGTAGCCTTCCCAATCATTTCAATGTTTCCATAGGCATCCGCAAACGATGTAGCACTTCCAATAACAATGACATCAATTCCTGCTTCTTCAAACTGTTGTAAGATGCCTGGATGGGTCTTGTAATGATAATCTGTCACAAGCGCCATATCAGGAAGAAGCGAGAGAACAAGCTCTGCATTGATATCTTGAGCACCTACCGATTGAATTTTAAGTGCTTCCTCAGGATAGTTATCGTAATCAGATCGACCAATGATTTTATCGCCTAAGCCAAGGGCAAAGGCAATCTCTGTATTACTCGCTTGAATCGAAACAATCGTTTCAGGTTCTTTCTCAATCGTTACCTTTCGCTCGGCACTATCTGTAATGGTGATAGGAAATGCCTCTCTATTGTTCTGAACCGCCTTTTCCGTCTTATCATTTGAAGCGGTCCCCTCTTTATCCTGTGTATTCGTCTCTTGCGTACCACATGCGATCAGCATCATCATGCTTAACAGAAGAACAACACTGAAAAGCCCCCATCTTTTTACAATCTTTTTCATGTCCTTTTCCTCCTTCTATTTGAACAAAAAAAACGCTTTTCCTGTGGAAAGCGTTAAGTAAAAAGGCAGCTATATGATACAAGTCTTATCGACTGCATACACTATCAATTTATTGCCTGCACTTTAAACTTTCCTTTCCACGAGGAAGTTTAAAAACTTAATAGGCAGGTCTCCTGACTTGCGAATCTACGGTTGGTTATTCCTTCCCATGTTAAAGAACACAGTGGATATCTATAACCCTCCTTCTCGCTTACAGTGGCGGGACCGTGTTGGACTTGCACCAACTTCCCTCTTAGTCTTAAATGAATCTCATTTAAGAAACCTATTACTCTAGTATGATTGTTCTAAACGAATTATAGTCAAGTATTCTCATTTTGTAAATGAAAAGAGTTCAGGCGTCAAAACCTCAACCATTAGGATTCTCTCCCAATTTTAGCAAGAATGACATCGGCTGCCCTTCCTGCACCACCAGCTTTGCGAAAGGATTCAGACAATATCTGTGCATTTTCTTTATAAGCTGGAACCGCCAACACCTTAGCTGTCACTGCTGTCAGATCTTTGGTCTTTTTCCCTTTCAGCATGATACCTGTGCCCAGTTCGGCAGCACGATTGGCTACTGTTCTCTGTTCGCTATGCTGTGGAAATAGGACCATGGGGACTCCGAAATAGAGGCTTTCATTTACGCTATTCATACCGCAATGGGTAATAAATACATCTGCTGATTGCAATACCGCTATCTGATCCACGGAAGCTTTCACTGTAAAATTTTCTGGGATCGTGCCGAGGGAAGAGATCTCCGTGTTTTCACCTACTGACATCATCACTTGATAGTCCCTATTGGCAAAAGCGTTGATGCAATGGTGATAAAAATTCTGATTTTGATTGAGGATCGTACCGAGGGAAATATAAATCATTTTTTTATCTTTATTATCCTGCGATACCGGCAGAGAACTCCTGATGGATGGCCCAACAAAGGCATATCGCTCAGAAAATGTATTCGCCATTGGCTGGAATTTCTTCGATGTATAAACAATGGTATCTGTTTCATTATCATTTTGAATCAGTGAAACAAAATTCTCTACTTCAAAACCATGCTCCTTTAGCATCTGGACTTTTTTGTTTATCTGCGGCATGCCCTTGATCATCATCCAAATTTCTTTCAAACTTTGCCTCATCAATTTGGCTGTATGCTGATTAAAAGCGAATGTTGTCGTCGAGCAAATATAGGGAATACCCAGCTTCTTAGCAAATAATTTCCCCCAAATACAAATTGAATCAGATACGATGCAATCCGGCTGAATTTCGCGCAATTCCTTGCAAACCCTTTCATCTAGAGCGATCGTTGTATCGGCAGCCATTTCAATCAATGCGGCAAAATCCTTACCGACCTTCTTATCCAATTCTTTTTGCGAAGCTTTAGGCAAAAACTCATCACAAGCAATAAAGACAGCACCGGCGCCTTCAATTTTTTTCTGAAATTCTTGAAAGGAATAATACCATACTTGATGACCTCTGTTGATTAACTCGGTCACAACTGGAATGGTTGGATTTGTATGACCATGAGCAGGAATCGAAAAAAAGACAATTTTGCTCATTCTGAGTCCTCCCCCTTAATCTCGGCTTTTCGAATCATGTCGGCAAATTCAAGAAAACCCTCACTTTTTAAGATGGCAATTCCTTTTGTTGCATCTTCTCCCAACACGATGAGCTTATCCCCAGAATGAATTTGATACATGTCTCGTGCCTGTTTAGGAATGACAATCTGCCCTCGCTCTCCAACCTTCACCACCCCAAAGAATTGTTTCCCCTTCGGACCGAGCTGATTGACCTCTTCTTCACTCATATCCCGTGATAATTGATCCAAGCTCACCTGAAATAGGTCAGCTAGTATTTGACATTTATAGATATCGGGAACAGCCTCCCCGTTTTCCCATTTCGCTACAGTCTGCCGCGATACGTTTACCTTCTCCGCTAACTGTTCCTGACTCCATTTCTGCTTTTTCCGTAAAACACGAATATTCATACCGATCATGTTTTTCATCTCCTTATATTTTTAATATAAAGGAGATATAAAGCGAAGTCTATCAACAGTTCGCAACAGTTTTTGTTAAAAATTGTGGCAAAAAATCATGCAGATGCTGCGGCTTATCAATAGAAAAAACCATCATAACTAAATGATGGCGTATGTATATTCCATTATTTCGCTGTCTTTCTTTCTACTTTCACTTTATAAAATCCCGTTTCGGCACTGACGATATATTCCGGCATCGGCTTAGCACGCAATGCTTTTTGGTTCGCAAGATAGGCGTCGCTTTTTTCCCACTGCTGCCAATACTCTTCTGACTCCCAACGAATCATGACGATAATTTCTTCTTCTCCACTCTGAACTTTTTTCACCATGACCGTTAAATCGAGAAATCCTTCCTGCTTTTCGACGATCCCTTCCTCATGAAATCGTTTCACCATTTGGTCTGCACCGCCTTCTTTTACAACCGTTTTTCTCATTTGAACGTACATCATACACATCTCCAATCAAAACTAAGTCTAAATCATTTTAATCGTTCCTTTTTCTTTTCTCAACGTCAATCAAAATAAAAAAAGTAACAGTCTAACAAATGACTGTTACTTTTTTCTC
>CALGSR010000084.1 GCA_937902115.1 uncultured Bacillus sp.
GCTTAAAAACAACGTTAAAAAATTAGAAAACCTTGGGCACCCAAGGTTTTCTAATTTAGACTTTTGTCTCTATATTATTTATCTTCTTTACCGAGCAATGGAAACAGTAAAAAGATTATCGGGATCAGGATGATGATAAATATTATTATGAAAGATTGGAAATGGCTCTCCATGACCGCGATATTCTGCGCACGATGGCATGCGGTATCGCCGGCCTTTCTGTTGCAGCTGATTCGCTAAGCGCGATTAAATATGCGAAAGTAAAAACCGTTCGCGACGAAAACGGTCTAGTTGTTGACTACGAAATTGAAGGTGACTTCCCTAAATACGGCAACAATGATGAACGTGTAGACTCAATCGCTGTTATGCTTGTAAATGAAATCATGAACAAGATTAGAAAACATAAAACTTACCGCGATGCAGTACCTACTCAATCTGTTTTAACGATTACATCAAATGTTGTGTACGGGAAGAAAACGGGTGCAACTCCTGACGGACGCGATGCCGGAGTACCATTTGCTCCTGGAGCCAACCCAATGCACGGCCGTGATACGAAAGGCGCTCTTGCTTCCTTATCATCCGTATCTAAACTTCCATATAAGTCTTCAATGGACGGTATTTCGAATACTTTCTCTATCGTACCGAAGGCACTTGGTAAAGACGAGGATGCGCGCAATCGCAATCTAGTATCCATCCTTGATGGATATGCAACGAAAAAAGGGCATCACTTAAATATCAACGTATTTAACCGGGAAACTTTGTTGGATGCTATGGATCACCCAGAAAAATATCCGCAATTAACCATCCGTGTTTCCGGTTATGCTGTAAACTTTATTAAATTAACAAAAGAACAACAGTTAGACGTAATCAATCGTACATTCCACGAAAGCATGTAATGCTAATACAGGAAGGCAGCTAAATGCTGCTTTTCTGTTTATTATCCTTTGTCACTCCTCTGTTGTATTGAGCTAAAATTGGAAGGGAGAAATTAAACGATGAACGGGAATATTCATTCTATCGAAACATTTGGTACTGTAGACGGGCCCGGGATAAGATATGTTTTATTTACTCAGGGGTGTCTTCTTCGCTGTCAATTTTGTCATAATGCAGATACTTGGGAGCTCGGTAAAGGAAAAACAATGTCTGTAAGTGAAATTATGGAAGATTTGACATCCTACCTCCCTTTCATTGAAGCATCCGGAGGAGGAATTACCGTCAGCGGCGGAGAACCTCTGCTGCAATTACCTTTTTTACTCGAGCTTTTTAAAAAATGTAAAAAAGCAGGAATTCACACAACTATTGATTCCTCAGGTGGTTGTTATTCCACTGCTCCTTTATTTCAAGAACAATTAAAAGAAGTATTGAACTATACTGACTTAGTTTTACTTGATTTAAAACACATCAATAGACAAAAGCATATTAAATTAACTGGTATGGCTAATGATCATATTTTGGACTTTGCCCGTTTTCTTTCAGATGCAAGGATTCCAGTTTGGATCCGTCACGTTCTTGTACCAACGGTGACGGACGATGTTGCAGATTTAAATCAGCTTGGAGATTTCATCGGCACATTAAAAAATGTTGAGAAAGTTGAAGTATTACCATATCACAAGCTAGGGGTTTATAAATGGGAAGCTCTTGGACTTGAATATCCGCTTCAGGACATCGAACCTCCAAGTGATGCAAAAGCAGAAGAAGCATATAAAATATTAACAAAAAGTGTTACTTATATAAAAGAAGAAGAAAAACGTGCTATCCATATGTGACAGCACGTTTTTTTCTCATTCATATATTCTCTTCATTTCAAGCAGGAAGCTCATCTCCACCACTCGTCAAACAACGATGCAGGCATTTTCCGTTTATGCTGCGTGAGCAAATATCGCTTTTCTATTTTCTCTGCAATTTCCGGTTCCACCGTCTTCCCTTCCAAATAGTCATCCATCTCTTCATAGGTAACCCCTAGTTCTGTTTCATCCGATTGTCCGGGTTTTTGATCTAATAAATCAGCAGTAGGAACTTTTAAATACAGGCTTTCATCTGCTCCAAGTTCCTGTAACAATTGTCTCCCTTGTCGCTTCGTTAACCCTGATAACGGAAGAACATCCGCTCCGCCATCCCCGAATTTTGTGTAAAAGCCCGATACAGCTTCGGCTGCGTGATCAGTTCCAATCACTAAAAGGTTTTCCTGTCCGCCAATTGCATACTGGGCGATCATTCTCATTCTCGCCTTAACATTTCCTTTTTGATAATCACTAAGCACCCCTCCGTCAACGCTGCTGTCATATTCTTCTTTTACAGCATCAACAGCTTTCGCAACATTGAAGATAAATTCCCGGTCTGCCTGAATAAACTGCAAAGCCTTCTGTGCATCCTCTTCATCCTGCTGCATCCCATAAGGCAGTCTAACAGCAATAAATGCTGCATCAAACCCTTCAGACCTTAATCCTTCTACTGCTAATTGCGCAAGCCTGCCGGCAAGAGTTGAATCCTGACCACCGCTAATGCCGAGCACAAACCCTTTTGCCTTAGTCCGTAATAAATATTCTTTTAAAAAATTAATTCTTCTTTGAATCTCTTGTTGCCCATTGATGAGCGGTTGAATATGTAACTCCTCCATGATCTTCTGTTGTAAACTCACCTTTAAATTCTCCCCTTTAATTACTCATGTCCTCTCAATTCATTGGCGTTATTATTTTGCCATTTTACCTTTTCCTGAACCTTTTCAATGTTACGCCGTTTATTTTCCCAGCATTTTGGACTCAAATCCACCGGATATTCCGCAGGGTTTAATGAGCGTTTATATTCATCCCACAAATAATTTAGATTATGCAGGCAATTGGTTTGGATTTCAGATAGTGCCGGCATAGAATAGACCATTTCCCCGGCAGTAAAAATATCATGGTGAAGATCCCTCGCCTCAAAATTAGTGACTGTTTTACAAATATAAGTATGAACGGGATGAAACATATGTAGTTCCTTCTCCTCATTTGGAAGCTCATCTTCTAAAGCAATATAGTCCCCTTCTGATTTTTGATTGGCAAGATTAATGATTCGGTATACCTTCTTTAAGCCCGGAGTAGACACCTTTTCGGGGTTGCCGCTTATTTTAATCGTATCCATCATATTTCCAAATTGATCTTCAATGGATACAAGTTTGTACACTGCGCCCAACGCAGGCTGATCATAACCAGTAATAAGCTTTGTTCCAATTCCCCATACATCAATCTTTGCACCTTGTGCTTTTAAGTTTAAGATGGTCATTTCATCAAGATCATTTGATGCAACAATTTTTGCATTCGGAAATCCTGCATCATCAAGCATTTTTCGTGCTTCCTTTGATAAGTAAGCCAAATCCCCGCTATCCAGACGAATCCCTACAAAGTTAATACTATCTCCTAACTCCTTTGCAACACGTATCGCATTTG
>CALGSR010000085.1 GCA_937902115.1 uncultured Bacillus sp.
CGATACATTCTCCATCTTTCGCCGTTAAAGAAATAGGGGCGAGTGCTGTTTTTGATTTATAAACTTTTGATACATCTTTTACTTCTAATAAACTCATGCCCCTCTTCTCCTTTCCAATCTCCAGGATGCGAACCATATAAAGAGAGTTGAAATAAAAATCATGTAAAATATGATTATAAATAGTGCAAAATCCCCTTTAATAAAGGTCACGAGTACATCATATGATTGTCCAAACACAGCACCGCCGCCCATTTGGACAACAAAAACCACCCGTAGCAATTCAGCTGGATTTAAAGCTGTTGCCACATGTAATACCGGTGAAAGCAGTTGATATGGCACTAGATTTAATACGCTGATTAAAAGTGTCGGCCAAATCATAATAAAGACAAACCATAAACTTACAGAAACCGATAAAGCCTGCCATCTTGTTTTCGCAAATGAGCCGGCTGCGACCCCTACAACGAGGAATACGGCCTGAAGCAGGATGGAAAATAAATAGATAGCCAACACCCATTTTAAGCTGACATTGACTTGAAACAATAATCCTAATAACAAACTTATGCCAAAGCTCAATGTGAACACTACCGTTTGCGCAATTAACTGTCCCATAAGTTTTCCGCTTAAATAGGAAAGGGCTGTGACAGGATACGTATTCAAAAGCCTCCATTGACCATTCTCCATTTCCGTCGCAATCGAAAATGATCCTGTAATCAACATAAATAGCGGCAGTAAATAGAGCAATAAATTAACGGCAGTCCCTGTGATATTTGTATAATCAGCCGTTACCGGCGAACCTTTAACTAAAAGAAAAATAAGCAGCAGCACAAATGTCCATAAGACAAGAAATAAATAAGACGATTTCTGGCGCAGCATCTTTTTCCATTCAAATTGACATATAGTCCCCATTTTCAATGCCCCGTTTCAAGAAAGTTTAGGACCGTAAACTGACAGCCCTTAAAATGACTTCCTTGCCCATTGCAAAGGAAGCCACTTCAAGCATTATTCATGTGAGTTATGAGAGTGGTCATCGCTTCCCTCTTCACTCATCCCCCATTTATGTTCATTAATTTCCGAGCCGTTCATTATTTCAGCATCATACTCAGCGGCAAATTTCTTTGCTTTTTCTTCGCTTGCGAAGGAAATCACGTTATAGGCCATTGGCGTATAAATTTCTTGATGATAGACATACACCGCTTCATCCAACTTCAGCCATTCCAACGTTTCATAGTCGCGAACAAATTCACCGGCAATCTTTTCATTTTTATTCTGTTCTTTAAATTCAAACATACAGCCGATATCGTCAAACGTAAAAACCTTCCCCTTTTCTGTTACTAATTGCGTAGCAAATTGATCATCGGCCACAGCCATATTACATTGAATACACTTATCATTTTTTTCATCAATTGCCCTCGGTTCGACCTCTTTATTCCCACAACCTGAAACAATAAAAACAAGTGCAGCAAAAGCAAGCACTGGTAAAATCCATTTCTTCATGATAAAACCCGTCTCCTTCCCCAGACAAAGAATAGTAAACTAATGATAATCATGGCAGTTCCTATGACCCACAACATAGAACTGGAGTTTTCTCCATTTTCAAGTTTCGCAAATGGAGTCATTCTTGGCACTTCATCACGCAGCAGCGTTTTCTCCTCGCTTTTCATCAACTTTTGCAGGAGTATCATCCCTGGTGAATGAAAGAATATTTGATATTCCGGATTATAACCGCTTAATGCCAAAAAGTAAGGATCAGATGTATAAGGAATCATACTTGTGCCGTTCCCCTCTCCATCCAATTTTAACGAAAGATCCCAATAGTTTTTTTCAATCGTATTATCCTCGCTGGCAACAGCCTGAGAATCATTAACATTGCCAATAAAACTATTATTCCGCACAATATTTCCATTTGATTGATTTAATTGCATCCCAATAAAATTCTCAGACCAGAGGTTTTCTTCGATAACATTTCCATTGGCCTGGTCGATAAAGATTCCCACACGATTCGTGCTGATTTGGTTATTTTTAATTCTCGTATTGATCGCATCGTATAATAGAATCCCTTGTGAATGTACATTCACATTGTTTTCGAGCAGTTTATTATTTTCTACGACGGTATCCTTCGTCCCCATAATCATTGTCCCGGTAGAATTATTTTTCGATAGATTATCGGAAACTTCCGTTTGATTACAAAACATTAGATGGACACCATAACGAGAATCCTGTATATCATTTTCGATGATTTGATTGCGATGGCTGTTTTCTAGATAAACACCATCCTGAACATGGCGAATTTTTGTACGTGAAATAATATTATCAGATGATTTCCATAGATCGATGCCATTTTCTCTTCCTTTTCCCGACAATTCAATACTTTTAATCGTAGAATGATTGGCCCCGTCTAATTTAATCCCAAATTCATTTGTCTTGATTTTTAAATTCTCTAACTGATGCCCTTCACCGCTTACAGCAATGGCTGTTGTTGCTCTTATCGAACTGCAGCTCTCTACTTGAAGATTTTTCAGCGTAACGTTTTGCCCTGTGATAGAAATAACCGGTTCCTTCGTACAGGACTTAATCTTCGTCCCCGCAGCGCCTTCAATGGTTATAGGCTTAGATAAAATAAGCGCTTCCTCATATACTTGGTCCTTTAGCACGAGCGTTCCGCCGCTTGGTACAGCATCTATCTGTTGCTGCAGTGTTTCCTTTGCCTCTGTCTCATTTGGAATCGCATACATAATTAAGAGTAAAATTGCTAATAAAAGGCCCCCCCGCCTCATTCATATCCACCCCCTTAAAATCAATTGAATTAAATTAAGTATACCAACTATTTATGTAATAATTGTGAAATCTAGTGAAAAATCCTCCCCTTTTCTTCACAAAACAGTGGTTGTAT
>CALGSR010000086.1 GCA_937902115.1 uncultured Bacillus sp.
GCCAATTCACTAAGAGCTACAGAATCCCTTTCGGCCAAGGGATGGTGCGCCGGTACATACAAAAATAACTCATCCGCAAATAACTGATGCCAAGTAACTTTCGGATCATCTTTTATTTGTGGAATTAAACATAAATCAACTTCTCGATTACTCAGCTGCTCGATACTAGCCATAATATTACTTTGAAAAAGACGTATCTCTATATCAGGGTATTTATTGTTAAAATCCCTAATCATATCAGGCACAATTTTAATCCCTAAGATTTGTAAAAAGGAGATCGAAACCATTCCCGTGTATGGGTTTTTTAACTGGTTTAGCTCTTCTACCCCAATGGCAATCTCATTTAATCCATTTTCCACCCGGTACAAAAATAACTGACCAAACTTATTTAACTTAACGGAGCGGCCAATCCGATCAAAGAGCAGGGTGCCTAATTCTTCCTCCAGCTTTGTAATCGAACGGCTTAAAGCAGGCTGGGTAATCGATAATATTTCAGCAGCTTTACGGAAATGCTCCGTTTTTGCAACGACACGAAAATATTCTAGCTGCTGCCACTCCATTCTCATCACTCTCTTTCATCCACTTTACATCTATTATAGCGTAACATTTACGCACAAAAGAAAAAAAAGAGGAATACCGCCTTATGACGACATCCCTCTTCTAATAAGCGGACAGCTCTT
This sequence comes from uncultured Bacillus sp., assembly GCA_937902115.1. Classification (GTDB taxonomy): domain Bacteria; phylum Bacillota; class Bacilli; order Bacillales; family Cytobacillaceae; genus Bacillus_BD. The sequence continues at coordinate 681 of CALGSR010000086.1, forward strand.
TCAATTGAAGGCTGTCTCTACTATTAATTTTCTGCTAACTTCGCCTGACTTTTGACAGCATGTGGCTTTCCAATATTATCTTCAGCCTGGGTTGCCCGTTTAATAAAGAAACACAATACGAGTGCAGCAGCTGTTAAAAAGGTGGAGATAAGGAAGGAAAAATTAATTCCTTCGAGCATCGCCTGCATCGCAATTTGCTGCTCGACTTCCGCGCTCGGCTGTCCGGTCACTCCTGCCATCAGCCCGGCAGCAACTGATTCTGTTCGAATAGACATAAATGTAATCAAAACGGCGGTACCAATCGCCCCAGAAACCTGGTTTAACGTATTATTCATCGCTGTGCCATGCGGATAAAAACGAGTTGGCAGCTGGTTTAAGCCATTCGTTGATACCGGCATCATCGTTAACGACATCCCCATCATTCTTAAAGCATGCAAAATAACCAATGAAGAATAGGAGGTTTCAAATGTTAATTGACTAAACCAATAGGTCGTTACTGTTGTAAGCGTTAAGCCAATCACCGCTAAAATCCGGCCGCCATACTTATCGAATAATCTCCCCGTTATCGGAGATAAAAAGGCATTCAAGAGAGCCCCCGGCAGCAGCATTAACCCGGTATCCATTGGCGAAATGCCGCGAACAGACTGGGCATAAATCGGCAGCAGCAGGAAGCCGGAAAACATTGCCATATTTAAAATCATAATAATAATTGAGGCCAACGAGAACATTGGAAATTTAAAGACATCAAAACTTAACATCGGATCCTTTAGTTTTGATTGACGCAGAATGAACAAGGTTAAAGAAACGACCCCAAGCAGTAAAGTTAAATAGACCTGAGGACTGCCCCATCCGGCATTACCTGCTGCGCTAAACCCGTATAACAGTCCGCCAAAACCTAAAGTAGAAAGGATGACTGACAAAACGTCAAGATGAATATCGACCTTTTCCTTCTTATCCTTCAACTTAAAGAAACCAATCAGAAAAATAACGGTGGAAATAGGAGCAATGAACATAAACAGCATTCTCCAGTTATAATGTTCAAGGATCCAACCGGATAGGGTCGGCCCAATGGCAGGGGCAAACATTAAAATGAGTCCGAACACCCCCATTGCCGTTCCTCTTTTTTCAATAGGGAAGCTAATAAGCATCACATTCATCAGCACCGGCATCATGATCGCTGCTCCTGCCGCCTGAACCATCCTTGCGGCTAATAAAATAGGAAATACATGAGCAACCCCGCCGATAATCGTTCCAACCGTAAATAACCCCATTGCTGCTAAAAATAAACGGCGAACCGAATACTTTTGAATTAAAAAGGCTGTCGTTGGAATCATAATTCCGCTCACTAACATAAAGCCTGTCGACAGCCACTGAACTGTTGCTGTATTGACATGCAAGTCCGTCATAATAGCAGGGAGAGCAATATTTAACAGAGTATTATTTAAGAAGGTAATAAAAGCTCCGATCATCAGTACTGCTAATAATCCATAGGGCGGACGACCGCTTTTTAGCAATGTTTGATCCATTTGCACTCCTCCATTATATATTAAGTACATCTATCTATAGTACTAGTTAATTGAGTCACAAAGCCTATCTTAAACCACAAAAATTAATTATGCAACGAAAACAATTTGCCTGTTTTTCCGCACCTAATGTAAGCGTTAATTAAATGATTAGCGGGAAAATTCAGCCCGGTCTATCCACTCAATTTAGTGTACGCAAAAAAGATTAAAAATAGAAATTCGCAAAAAAAGGAACCGGAAAAACCTCGAATCAAGGCATCCCCGGCTCAAAAAACATTCTCACTCTTTCTTTCATTTAATCAAACGTTTGATTAATAGACAGGGCCATACTTTTGAAATTCAAGGGCCGTCTTTTCAGTTTGCATAATGCAGGACCGCTTGCTCCAGCACATCGATGCCACGAAGGACATCATCCATAGGCGTATATTCATTTGGATGATGACTGAGTCCGTCCACAGAAGGAATGAAAATAAGCCCAGTCGGACAAAGTCTTGCCATATTCATCGCATCATGCCCCGCACCGCTTGGCATCAGGTCATACGGCAGGTCGTTTTCTTCACAAATCTTTGCTAATGAGTCAATGACACCAGCTTCGAGCAGGACCGGCTCCTCTGAACTTATTACGAGACTTTGAACGTCAAGCTGCCGCTGCTCTTTTACAGTGGCAATAACTTGGTGCAGTTCGTCCAGCACCCTATTTCTTGATTCAAGAGAAGTTGAACGAATATCCACCTTCATTTCTACCTCTCCGGGAATGACATTCATCGCACCGCTTTCAATATTAATCACCCCGACCGTTGCAACGGTGCCGTTCTCCTGCTCACGGATCGCTGCTTTTTCCAGCGCTAAAGCGATCTCAGATGCACCTAAGAGGGCATCCCTTCTCATATTCATCGGCGTCGTACCTGAATGCGACGCTTTGCCAATAATTTTAAAAATAAACCGCTCCGGCGCCGCGATTCCAGTCACAACGCCGATCTTTCTCTGATTGTTAATTAAAATCGGCCCTTGTTCAATATGCAACTCAAAGAAAGCCTTAAATTCCTCATTCACCCGGCTCGCCTCATCAATACCGTTAAAATCAAGAGCGCATAATGCAAAGGCCTTTTCCATAGTGATTCCGTCCCTGTCTTTTAGATGGCGGTATTTCTCCTTATCAATTACACCTGCCATTGCCTTACTGCCAAGCGTTGAAACGCCAAAACGAGCCGATTCCTCACAGGCAAAGGAGATGATTTCAATCGGATGATTTGTTTCAATGCCTTTTTCATTTAAACGACTAATCACTTCTAATGCAGCTGTCACGCCCACTGCCCCGTCATATTTTCCGCCTTGATAAACGGTATCTAAATGGGACCCCATCGCAACAGGAGGGAGCCCTTTTATTCTTCCTTCTCTTCTGGCAATGACATTGCCGCATGAATCCATCCGGATATCTAAATGTTCTGCCTTGCACATCCGCATAAAAGCATGGGTACAGGTTTGTTCTTCATTTGTATAAGCGACCCTGGTAATCCCTTTGTCTCCCGAGTTATATTGATTGATTTTATCAAACAGGATTTGATATCTTTCCTTGCTGCCCATGCCGTTTCCTCCAGTTCTGTTCATCTTAGTTAAAGTAATATTAAACAGATTTTAGGAAAACATCAATATTGAGCGACGGAAGAAGTTGTTTTTCAGCAGAATCGCTTCATATTTCACTTTTTTTAAAAAATAATGAACGATATGATAAATCAAAGCGTCTTATAGGTGAACGAAGAGGAAAGGAGGCAGCAATGGTGGAGGATGTTGATGACAGGGACCTGATTATAAAGGCAATGGCAGGCAGTGATGATGCATTTACTAAGCTTTTCCAACGCTATTATTCTTTTTTATATAAATACCTGCTAAAGCTGACCCTGGACGAAGAGATGAGCCGGGATTTAGCTCAGGAGACAATGATTAAATGCTATATGAACCTCCCCTCCTTTAAAGGGGAAGGAAAATTCTCTACTTGGATGATCTCAATCGCCTCACGCCTTTATATCGATTCAATCAGAAAAAAGCAGCGTGAAGAGAAGAAAATCAGTAAAATCATCCATCATTTGTCACGGCAATTGCGCTGGAAAGCCCAAACCCAGGGCATAGTCTGGAGCGATTCGTTCACAGATTTTAATCAGCTTGAGACAAAAGTAAGAATCCCTATTCTCCTGAAGCACTATTATGGCTACACGTACGATGAAATCGGCGTCATACTCGGCATAAAAACAGGAACAGCAAAATCACGGGTTCACAGCGGAATCAAAAAGCTACAAAAGGAGGGGAAGGACGATGACAAATCATGACGATGAAAAAGATAAACTTCTATCGAGGCTGCAAAGCGATTGGCAGCAGTTAGATAAGCTTGGCTCACAGCCTGTCCCTGGCAAGACCGCGCTCACGGAACTACTCATGATGGCTAAAGTCGAGAAAAGAAAGGCCTTTTATAAGGAGCTCTCACTGTTTATTATGTTTGCCCTATTTATCCTGACTGCCCTAATAACAATTGTTTTTAAGGCGCCGCTGCTCTTTATCTGGACACAGATTTTATCCTTAATTGCCGCTCCGATTATTTTTCTCTTTTTAAGTAAAAGAAAGGCAAAGGAGGCTGACATGTATGACTGATAAAGAAGTAGAATTACTGCTTCTGCTTTTACCGGTGCTAATCCCTGTTCTGCTCACACAGAGCATCCTCCTTTTTATTGATGCCAAAAAGAAGAGGAGCTATCCATGGCTTTGGGGAATTTGGGGACTCATCCAGGTACCGACACCGACCTTATGTTATCTCTTATTTGTCGTATGGCCCTATAAAAGAAAACAAAAAAGGAGCAATCAACAGTAACTAAAAATGTAGTCAAATGTAAGTAAAAATAGACAAACGCATTCAAATTTTTTATCTAACCCTTACAAATCAAGTTCAAACTAAGTTCTTGTTGAAATTTCTTCGTCATGGAATGGTTCGA
>CALGSR010000087.1 GCA_937902115.1 uncultured Bacillus sp.
TTCCTTTGATAATTCACCGCCTCGAGTTGCGACAATGTCAAAATACGTCTTATGAGTAGGTAATCCGTGATAAGAATCGACACTGTTTTCCGCCAAAAGCTTCCAGTTCGCACGCATGCTGTACTCCTGTGGGTCTTCCAGAACTTCCATCCCTACTTCAGATTGATCGGCAACTAAATCAAGATATTCTTTCGCATTGCCTAAATAATCTTCAAGAGAAATAGTATTATCATCAAAGTTCACAAACACAAATTCACGATAGGATTCTACTCGCGTTACTTCATATAAATTTTTTGAACCATTGCAATTAAACGATTCAGTAAATCCATCTTTTCCTGGAAGCCCCACTAATTCCCCTTTATTATTAAAGCTCCAAGCATGGTAGAAACAGCGGAATACTTTTGTATTTCCTTTATTTTCGCGGCAGACCAGTGCACCGCGATGTGGACAAGAGTTATACAGCGCTCGAACAGCACCATCACTGTCTCGAGTAAATAATAAATTCCGGCCTCCTACTTTTCTTCTAATAAAGTCTCCGTTGTGTGGAATTTCAGACTCATGTCCTATAAACAGCCAACATTTGCTGAAAATTTCCTTTTTCTCTAATTCTAAAATTTCATTTTTTGTAAAAGCACTGCGATGCACTAAAAATTCAGAATTCAACTTATCCTCTTTTACCCATTTATTCATTATAATTCCTCCTTATTTTTTTAATATTTTATAATTCAAAATATTCCGAAAATTCTGCAGGCGTTTTTATACTGAATCTCTTCTTGTTCTTCCTTACTTATCTTTAAGTTGTCCATCCAATAGCCTGGATTTTTCTCACGAATTAAAAACGGATAATCTGAACCAATCATCAATTGACTCGCTCCGAATTGTTTCACTAAAAATTGCAGCATGTTGACATCATACACTAAAGTATCATAATAAATCTTTTTCGCGTAATATTCTGGAGACTCTGGACAAAGCCCTCTTATACTCTCCATCGTATTCCAACCATAGGTTAACCGAGGCAGCATAGTAGAAATGCTTCCTCCACCATGACTAACATAAATTTTAAGATCCGGGAACTTTTCCAGAATCCCTCCTGTAATCAATGAAGACACGGCCAAAGCACTTTCTGTTGGAAAGCCGATCAAAACAGAAAGTTCGGACGGTCCAACGATTCGCTCCTTTCCGATTGGATGCAAAGCATGGATAAAGATGACCATATCTTCCGCTTCCGCTGCTTCAAAAAATGACATGAAGGATGGGTCACCAATGGATTTACCATTAATATGGGTTCCAACTTCCACTCCCTTTAAACCAAAATCCTTTTTTAATCGCCTTAACTCTTTCGCAGCCAGTTCCGGATCCTGTAACGGGACCATCCCGAGACCAATGAAACGATTATGATCGCTTTCAATAAATTGGGATAAATCGAAATTGATATATCGTGAGAATTCTAGTGTATCTTCAGCATCAAACCAATAAGACAGCAATTCCGGCATTGGTGATAAAACTTGAATCGTTACTTCCTCTTCTTCCATATCTGCTATTCTTTTTTCGGGACTCCAGCATTGATCCGTAATCGTCCTAAAGTTTTTCCCGGAAATCATGATTTGCTTATGATGGGACTGCCCGCAAATACAAGTTGATACAGGCCAACGGCTGTCTCCTAAACGGCCACTCATGTCTGGTAAATGTTCTGGGACAAAGTGGGTATGGACATCTACCTTCAATTCTTACTCCCCCTCCCTGATCTTTTTCTAACAGGTTTTATAACATGGTTGAGCCGCCGTTCACACTGATGACCTGCCCAGTAATAAAAGAGGCCTCTTTTGTTGCTAAATACCAAACAGCATCGGCCACTTCTTCTTCGTAAGCCCCTCTGCCTTTCGGAATGATATCGATCATTTTCTTCGCCGTTTCCGGCTCCTTTTGTTTGTATATTTCCAAAGCACCTGACTCAACCGCTGGTGGTGCAACTGTATTAACCGTAATATCAAACTGGGCAAATTCCCGTGCCAATCCTGTCGTTAAGGCATGCACACCGCCTTTTGCCGCATTATAGGCAGCGTGCTCCCAGAGTCCGTTTCGAACTGAATCTCCACCAATATTAATGATTCTTCCATATTCCTGCTCAACCATATAAGGAAGAACCTTATAACAAGACCACAAGCATGTCCATAGATTGCGGTCAATGCTTGTTTTCAACGTTTCCGGTGTATGTTCAAGAAACGGCCTGATGACCCCACCGCCGGCGTTATTGACCAGTATGTCAATTCGGCCCCACTTTTGGATTGTTTTCTCGACCATTTCAGAAACATTTTCTTCAAGCGAGAGATCACCCGCATAATAGTCAATTTCGCCGCCAGTTTGTGCAGCAATATCAGATGCAGCGGCTTTTGTACGTTCGTCCTCTGTACCAGTGACCAGTACTTTAGCACCTTCACTGGCAAGAGAAATGGCAATCTCTCTTCCAATCCCGCGCGCGGAACCGGTAACAATGGCAACTTGTCCATCAATGGAATGTTTTTTACTTTGTTCTTTCATTACTAACAAGCCTCCCTACAAGCATGTAATTGTTTCCGCTTACATGATGTTCAAGATTCAACTATTCTTTCACTTACAATAGGTGGCGACTGTCTTAGAAAGATCACTATAGTTCGTTGCAGAACCTCGTATCTGGACAGCCTCCCCCTCTTAATTAACCCCGAAGGAAGAAATTCTCACAAAGCTGCGCGAACTCATCCTTTTTCTCAATTTGCGTCCAATGACCACATTTTGAGAAAAGATGCAGTTCAGAATTTGGCAGCAGCTCTAAATATCTTAAACTCGTTTCTTTGTACGGTACAACGATATCATCCCTACCATGAACCATTAAAACAGGATGTTCGATTTGTTTTAATTGTTCTTCAGACAATGCTAGTGCGTTCAATTTTTCCTGGCGCGGTTCCGCAAACATTTTCGAGAATGCTTCTTGAAGTCCCGGCTGGATGCTAGCTTCATAACGTAATTGTGCTAATTCATCTGTAGCAAATTCCTGATTATATGCAAAGATCTCCAATAGTCTCTTCATATTTTCAACACTTGGTTCATAGCCCCATACTTTATCTAAACCGTATGTCATCGTAAACGGCAGTCCTGCTGCTCCCATTAAGACCATTCTGCCAACCAAATCTGGTCTTTTATGCGCAATATGTAAAGCTAGTGCACCACCAAGTGAATTACCGATAATATGAACGCGGCTTTCACCAATTTCTTTTATAAAACCAATTAAATGATTCGCCCATGTTTCAACACCATATTCAATCGTTTCAGGTCTTTCGGTATAGCCGAACCCTACGATATCGGGTGCATATACATGGAAATTTTCTGATAACTTAGGTATAATTAATCTCCAGTTAGCCTCTGCTGTAACTCCAGGACCTGAGCCGTGAATCAATAGAACGGGTTCCCCTTGTCCGCTTTCAAGATAATGTGTGGAAATACCATTTACATCGATATATTTAGATTCTGTCATCATCATTCTCCTCCGTGTTTTTAAGTAGATGCCTCTTGATGGATTCCTTATAATTACTTTAATTTTTAGATTATTCCATCAACTTATCTTTATTATAATGACAAACTATATTAAAATCGAATAGAAAAAGCTTACCGCTAGAGATGTTTCCTCTAAGCTTTTCCTTGAGATAGCTCACCATATCATTAGACAAAGTATTTAAATTATGTTTCATCAATAAATGTAGGAGTGATCGAAATGGACACTGTACAACTAGAGACCTTTTTTTCAGTAATCGAACATAAAAATTTTTCCAAAGCTGCGGAAGCACTAAATTGTTCGCAGCCAACAGTCTCTGCAAGAATTAAGAACCTGGAATCCGAGCTCGATTGTAAATTATTTGAAAAGGATGGCAAGAATGTCACATTAACAGAAGAAGGCAAGATATTTATTGAATATGCCAAAACCATCCTATCCAATATCAATCGATCGAAAGAAGCGACTAAACATTCTAAATTTCATCCTATAAAAATAGGCTTTTCTCCTGGATTTTCCTATTCTTTCATTACAGAACTTGTTTCCTCCATACTTTCTATCGAAAATATAGAAGTATCCATTTATGAAGGAAAGGATTCCTTGTATCTAAATGATCAAATCGTATCTGGAACATATGATATGGTTATCACCAGAAATTTTCACACATCAAAACCAGAAATTATTTCAGAGTTTTTATTTGATGACAAGCTTGTTCTCATTTGTGCTAATAACCATTGGTTAGCCGATAAAGAGATCATACTTCCTGAAGATTTAGAAGGGGAAACCTTAATATGCTACCAGCGTCACACCCCCATTTGGGAGGAAATTGAACAACAACTTGCCGGTGTGCCTAATATTAAAAGAATTGAAGTCGGCAACAATGAAATGGTGAAAGCTGTTGTTAGCAGCGGTGTTGGCGTAGGAATCACAGCCTCTCTTGGAATTAATGAAATTGATAAATTGAAACTAGTTACCAAAAAAATTAAACAAATAGAAGAAATTCCAAATCAAGTGTATGTCCAATACAGGAAAAACTCACGTATCGAACCTACAATCAAAAAAATTATTTATTCGATTATTAGTCATGAAATAAAACAATAATCGATTTAATAGTCTTTTTCATTTACTTCAGTTCCCTTAAATTAAACCTTGGCAAAAATTCCATTTGTTTTTGCAACAAGTTCATTATTTTCATTATAAATGAAACAATCATAATGATTTAGCGTGCGGCCTTTCTTTACCAAATAAGCCTCCGCAATTAAATATTTTCCTTTAGCTCCTTTTATAAAAGTAGTTTTTAGGTCTACTGTTACCACTGCTTGTTTATTATTCTCATTTTGTGCTTGGCCCATCGCTATATCCGCCAGGGAACAAATAATTCCCCCATGAACAATACCGATGGGATTTAAAATAAGTGGTTGGATTGGTAATGTCACTTTCAAATCTGTTTCATTTATTCTTTCAAATTGACACTCCAATAGTCTATCCAATGGATTTTCGATAATTCCTATCTCGTTCATCATTGTCACCCCTAATAATTATCGGAAATATATTTAGTAGTCCCCCCTACTTGTTAAGATTTTTATTAAGCAGGGGGGAAACAGCCCCAGTTTGAGCAAGCCTATCTATGAGCTGACTC
>CALGSR010000088.1 GCA_937902115.1 uncultured Bacillus sp.
TTAACTATGAATCAAATAACCAAATAGAAAAGAGGGATACCAAAAAGAATATCCCTCTAGCAATCTTTAATAAATTGGATAACAGACTTTTCCTGGATTCAGAATCATGTTTGGATCAAACACCCGTTTAATATCCTGCATTAAGCGTACGTTCGTTTCTCCGATTGATTTTTCCAGGAATTCTAGTTTTCCAAGACCGATGCCATGCTCTCCGGATACTTGGCCGCCATACTCTGTTGCTTTATCATATACTTTATTCATGAACTCATCCGCTCTGCGTTTAAATTCTTCTTCTTCCAGATCATTACTACATGTATAGATATGCAGATTTCCATCTCCTGCATGTCCAAAACTTTTGATTGTTAATCCAGATTCCTCTTCAAGAGATGTAACATATGTTAGGTATGGTGCAATTCGATTAATCGGCACAACTACATCACATTCATCCAGTAATTTTGTTTCTGCCATAATCCCTTCTAAGAAGGCTCCTCTAACCTCTCTGACATCTTTCTTTAACTGTGGTGAATCAGCAACAAAAACATCTAGCGCGCCTGATTCATAAATCAATTCACTTGCACGTTCTACCATGCCAAATAATTCATCATCAGAAGTTGCATCAAACGTTACAAGAAGATAGGCCTGTGGATCAATGCCATTCACATTCTTTGGAAATACTTGTTTATCTAAGAATCGTTCAGTTGAGTCAACAATATCCCGTTCCGCAAACTCGATAGCTTGTGGCGAAAGATGATTCATAAAGATCTTTGGAACAGTAGCGATGCACGTATCTAAATCTTTATAAGGGACAATCAATGTCATGTATTCTTTTGGCTGAGGAAGCAGCTTCAAAGTTAATTCTGTGATGATCCCCAGAGTACCCTCTGATCCGATCATCAGATTTAATAAGCTGTAACCAGAGCTGTTTTTAGTAACAGTGGATCCGAAGTTGCTGACTTCACCATTTGGAAGTACCACAGTCATTGCACGAACAGCTTCCCTTGTAGAACCATATTTAACAGCTCGCATGCCACCAGCATTTGTGGAAACATTGCCCCCTAAAGTTGCAAACCGTTCTCCTGGATCTGGTGCGTATAGCAACCCTTTACTAGCAGCATCATCAGCAAGGTCTGCTAATAAGACGCCTGGTTGTACCTTTACAACCATATTTTCCAGGTCATATTCCAAAATTTTATTCATTCCTGTCATATTTAATACTACGCCGCCCAATATTGGAACAGCACCACCAACAAGCCCCGTACCAGCACCTCTTGGTGTAACAGGAATATGAAACTCATTACAAATTTTCATAATGGCTGCTATCTCTTCTGTGCTTGATACTTCGATTACAACATCTGGCATTTTCTTTCCATATATCGGCATTTCATCATGGCTAAAATCTACATTTACTTCATCTCCGACTGTAACTTGCCCAAGTGCAACACTTTTTAACTGCTCAATGATTTCTGGTGTAACTTTTTGATATTCCATAAGATGCCTCCAATAGATATGTATTCGTTTACATAAATAAATTATATTGAAATAACTTTTAGATAACAATGAAAAATTAGTGACAAATCACTTTGTTTTCTACTTTAGGTATTACCGTTCCAAATACGATTATGTAAATTTGCGCAGTAATTTGATTATGTAATTTAACTTATATTGTTGAAGGGGAGCGTGCCGTAAAACAAAAAAAGCCGTTTCTACGCGATAGATCAACCGACATAAAATAAACGGCTAAATAGCGCCAGAACAGCGTTTTGGAATTTTTTACGTCCCAGAAGGGATTCGAACCCCCGACCTACAGTTTAGGAAACTGTTGCTCTATCCTGCTGAGCTACTGGGACAGCGTTTGACAATATTTAATTATACTTACATTTCTCCTTTTGGTCAATAGATTCCTCTATAATATCAAAAATAAAAATCAACCAAAAGATTCATAAAGATTCATTAAGATACTCTTCAAGCAAGTCAATTTAATAAGTATAATTTAGAAAAAGATAAAGAAGAGGGGAGACCTCCCTTTATCTCTTTACCGTAATCAATTTCTCTTGCTTTTCAACGACTTCTCCGATAATCCAGGAATCCTGTCCTGCATTTTTTAAAGCTTGGACATATTTTTCCGCTTCATCTTGTGCAATCGCAACTAATAAACCGCCAGATGTGATTGCATCACAAAGGAGCAATTGTTCTTCCATTGCAATGTCCTGGTAATCGACATCTTTATCAAGCCATTTATGATTTGATTTTGATCCGCCAGGAACCACTCCCTGTTCGGACAACTCCAAAGCACCTTGTAGCACGGGAACCCTACTTAAATGGATAATAAAGCTTACATTGCTTCCTCGCGCCATCTCGCTGCCATGGCCAAGCAGACCAAATCCCGTCACATCGGTAACAGCAGATGGTGAGAAACGCTTGAGCACTTCAGCCGCTTTTTTATTTAATAACGCCATTAGATCGGTAACGATTTTTTCCTGTTCAGGCGTTACAGCACACCGCTTTATTCCAGTGGTCATAATTCCGACACCAATTGGTTTTGTCAACACTAGGACATTTCCCGGGATAGCACCAACATTTCGCCACACCTTATCCGGATGAACAATGCCTGTAACAGATAACCCGTATTTCGGCTCTTGGTCATCAATCGAGTGACCGCCAATCGTAATCGCCCCGGCTTCTTTCACCTTATCGGCACCACCGCGTAAAATTTCAGCAAGAATTTCACTGCCTAATTTCTTAATCGGATAACCTACCATATTCAATACGGTTCTCGGTGAACCACCCATAGCGTAAACATCGCTTAAAGCATTAGCAGCAGCAATTTGACCGAACATATATGGATCATCCACAACAGGGGTAAAATAATCAATTGTTTGTATTAAGGCGATAGAATCTGTTATTTGATACACACCGGCATCATCGGATGTTTCATGTCCAACAAGCAATTCAGGAACACTTTCTTGTTCAGGTAATAAGCGCAAAACTTGCGCTAAGTCCTCAGGACCAATTTTGCAGCCTCAACCAGCTTTTGTTGATAATGATGTAAGGCGGATTTTTTCTTGCTCGCTCACATGAATCACCTCCATCATTAGTATACTAGTTTTCCACTTAAAAAGCACATATGGTGTACTGAAAGGCTGGAGAGACAAGGATTGCGCTATAAAAATCAGGTAAAATAAAAGTAAAATTCGATGTTGAGGCGGGGAGGAGACATGCTCTTTAAGAATTATTCTGTTATGAGAATTTTTCGGTTCAATCCTTCACAAAACTTATTTTTAGCAATAAAAACTTCAATCACGTCATCATGAAATTCAGCACTCACTTCATGTTTTATAACAGGAAATGGAAACGGAATAATCCTTTGTTTCGTATCATTTTCAAAATTCTTTTTGTGGACTCGAATTCTAATATTATGATCCTCCAAATTGATTTCAATATCCTTCACATTTTGAGCAGGAAGCAGCGCCTCAATTATATACTCTTCAGCCGTTTCAAATAAATCGATCCGAAAAGCAGTCTCATCAAAATATGAAGTTAAAGGATCTAAAAAAAATTCTTCGAGCCACTGATCTATATCATCGCTCTTTAGCAGCTTATCTTCCTTTCCGTGTGCCATAATTTTTTTCCCCCTTAATATAATTTAAGGTATGCATGTTAGAACAATAAGTGAAAGATGTTATAATAAATAATTAAATAACTATGGAGGATAAGATATCAGCTATGAAGCATTTATTAAGGCAATTACCCCCAGTTCATGAGTTACAAAAAAAAGATCAATTCTTTAAGCTGCTCTCTCGATATGATATAGATCAAAATCAACTAACAGCCATTTTAGCAGAGGAATTAAACGAGGTACGAGATTATCTTTTACGAGATAGTTGGAATGGCTCAGAACCAGGAACTAATCAATTTATCAATCATCTCTTTGTTAAAATAGAAGAGACGTTACAGTCCCGCTTCAGCTATACTTTAAAAAATGTTATTAATGCAACAGGCACTATTTTACATACAAACCTCGGCAGAGCACGTTTAAGTGATGAAGCAGTCAATCACATCATTGAGGTAGCCAAGCAATACTCCAATCTAGAATACAAATTAGAGGAGGGAGAACGGGGTTCAAGACATACACATGTTGAGGAGTTGATAAAAAGAATAACCGGTGCTGAAGCTGCGATGGTCGTCAATAATAATGCGGCTGCTATTTATATTGTCCTGCGTGCGTTAGCTTCTGAAAAGGAAGTAATTGTCTCTAGGGGTCAGCTGGTAGAAATAGGCGGTTCGTTCAGAATATCTGCCATTATGGAAGAGAGCGGCGCAAAGCTTATAGAAGTAGGAACAACGAACAAAACACATCTCTCTGACTATTATCGAGCAATCAATGCAGAAACAAAGATGATTTTAAAAGTACATACAAGTAATTTTAAAGTAATTGGTTTTACTGAAAGTGTAGAAACGATCGAATTAGCAGAGCTAGCTAGCGAGCATGAGAATATTATTTTTTACGAAGATTTGGGCAGTGGTGTTCTCTATGATTTCCGCCAGCATGGAATAGGGGATGAGCCCGTCGTCAGTGAAGTACTAAAAATGGGTGCAGATATCGTATCTTTTAGCGGCGATAAACTTTTAGGCGGTCCGCAAGCGGGAATTATTGCCGGAAAAAAGGATTTAATCGATAAACTAAAAAAACATCAGCTCGCGCGGGTGCTTCGTGTCGATAAAATGACACTAGCTGCTCTTGAGGGAACCTTGATGCATTACGCAAAAGGTGAGGGCGCACTACGGCAAATCCCTGTTATTCGAGACATACTCACAACAAAGGAAGAACTGAGAATCCGTACCGAACAGTTCCTGGCACAACTTGCGCAAAATACAAATTCTTATGAAATGACGATAAAAGAAGGAACCAGCAAAGTAGGCGGAGGGACAATGCCTGAAGTGGAATTACCAACCTTTACGGCTGTCCTTAAGCATAAACAACTATCCTCAGCCTACATAGCATATGTATTAAGAAATCACTATGCACCAGCGGTTGTTGTGCGGATTCAAAATGACGAGATTCATGTTGACCTTAGAACCGTTACCGATGGGGAAGCAGCGTTTATGATTGAATCCTTTTCATCCATTCAATAACCTTTTCATTTAAAAAAGGACAGAACCATTGGCAGTAAGTACCAATGGTTCTGTCTATTTTACATATCATGACTCGAATTATGCTTTTGTCGCGAATGATTACGGTTTTTAACTTTTTTAGAACCGCTTAGTGGTTCTTGCTGTCCTGAAACCTTTGGTGCATTCTTGCGCATATCCTGGCCGTCATTTTTATTTACCATCCAAAACCCTCCTTAGCCTTTAATAAAACTTAATACCTGTTAGTAGGTTTGATTTACTTCGTCTACCATTTGTCGCAAATCACTTTGAAATTGCTGCAACTGGGCTCTCTGATTTTCAGAAGCCACTTCCAATGCATTTTCAATTTGCTGGTATGCTTCATTGACTTCCTGCTTTAAGTGTTTCAATTGATGACCATAGCTTGCAGAGTCCTGTACAATTTGATAGTAAGCCTCTTCAGCATCTTCTACACCTTGTTGTGCTGCCTGAAAAGCTTGTTGTTTATTTTTATGATAAGGCATTTGACTATCCCCCTTGGCCAATATACTGTTAAAATGTGCAGTTATTCATTTTATTATTCAATCTCGACAAAACGGACTATTTATTGATTCTTCTTTCTTTTTTTATTATTCATTTTCTGTGCAGCTGTTAATGGTTCATTAGCGAATTCCTCATTGTATCCGGTCCCTTTACCTTGGGAACTTGCCGCATTGGCCCCAGGAATAATATGGTTTGCTTTTCTTTTACCCACCATCTTCACCTCCATACTTCGCTATTTTCCCACGGTATTTGCATTTTATGTCCACCTTTCCGCTAAAAATAAATTATATTTATAAAGTAAAAACTACAATTCGGAGATAATGTGATGTATCATGCAAGATAATAATTTAGCCTTTTATAAGTAAACAAAATTTATTTCATAAGTTTAACTTATAAAAAACAATAACTTACTTGTCATTTACTTATAGACATTCCTATATTAAAATGTAATAGTTAGAGAGGTTTAGAACAAAAACAATATTCAAATTTTTCGACAAATACTTTATAATGGTATGTGATATTTCATATAGGGGGTAATACATATGGCAAATGATGTTTTTCAATCCCGCAAGTCCTTTACTTTAGACGGGAAGAAGTATAACTATTACGAACTTGCTGCATTAGAGCGGGCAGGTGCAGGTAATGTTTCAAAATTACCTTATTCGATTAAAGTGCTTTTAGAATCTGTACTGCGCCAATTTGACGGTCGTGTAATCACAAAAGAACATGTAGAAAATTTAGCAAAATGGGGTACGAATGAAGTAAAAGAAATCGACGTACCTTTCAAACCTTCACGTGTAATCTTACAAGACTTTACAGGGGTTCCAGCGGTAGTTGACCTTGCATCACTTCGTAAAGCAATGGCTGATTTAGGTGGAGATCCTGATAAAATTAATCCGCTTAAACCAGTAGATCTTGTTATTGACCACTCTGTACAAGTTGACCAGTATGGCAATCAAACTGCACTTGGCGAAAACATGAAACTTGAATTTGAAAGAAATGCTGAGCGTTACCAGTTCCTAAGCTGGGCACAAAAAGCATTTAATAACTACCGTGCGGTTCCACCGGCAACTGGTATCGTTCACCAAGTAAACTTAGAGTATCTTGCAAGTGTTGTTCATGCGCTTGAAGATGAAAACGGTGAATTTGAGGCATTCCCAGACACATTAGTAGGAACGGATTCCCATACAACGATGATCAATGGAATTGGTGTTCTTGGCTGGGGTGTAGGCGGTATTGAAGCGGAAGCAGGCATGCTTGGACAGCCTTCTTACTTCCCAGTACCAGAAGTAGTTGGGGTTAAATTAGTCGGCGAACTTCCTGATGGAGCAATGGCTACTGACCTTGCATTAAAAGTAACTCAAGTACTACGCCAGCATGGTGTTGTAGGTAAATTCGTAGAGTTCTTCGGTCCTGGAGTACCTGCACTTCCTCTTGCAGACCGTGCAACGATCGCAAACATGGCTCCTGAATACGGTGCTACTTGCGGATTCTTCCCTGTAGATGATGAATCACTTGAATATTTACGTCTATCCGGCCGTACGGAAGAACAAATTAAAGTTGTTGAAACATACTGTAAAGCAAATGGATTATTCTTTGATCCAACTGTAGAACCGGTTTATACAAGTGTCGTTGAAATTAATCTAGCGGAAATCGAAGCAAACCTTTCTGGTCCAAAACGTCCGCAAGATTTAATTCCTCTTTCAAAAATGAAGGAAGAATTCAATAAAGCGATTACTGCACCACAAGGAAACCAAGGCTTTGGTCTAGACACAGATGAAATCAATAAAGAAGTGGCTGTTAACTTTGAAAATGGCGATGCAACTGTTATGAAAACGGGTGCCATCGGCATTGCTGCCATTACAAGCTGTACAAACACTTCAAACCCTTATGTACTAGTAGGTGCAGGTTTAGTTGCGAAAAAAGCAGTAGAGCTTGGCCTCGAAGTTCCTAAGTTTGTGAAAACTTCTTTAGCACCAGGTTCTAAAGTTGTAACAGGCTATCTTCGTGATTCTGGTTTGCTTCCTTACCTGGAACAAATTGGTTTTAACGTAGTTGGTTATGGTTGTACAACATGTATCGGTAACTCTGGTCCATTAAAAGATGAAATTGAAAAAGCAATTACTGATAGTGATTTACTCGTTACATCTGTTCTTTCCGGAAACCGTAACTTTGAAGGTCGTATCCACCCGCTTGTAAAAGCAAACTATTTAGCATCACCACCATTAGTTGTGGCTTATGCATTAGCTGGTAATGTAAATGTTGACCTGCAAAAAGAAGCAATTGGCAAGGATAAAAATGGTAATGATGTATTCTTTAAAGATATCTGGCCAACAAGTGCAGAAATCAATGCAGTTGTTAAACAAACCGTTACACCGGAATTATTCCGTAAAGAATATGAGAATGTATTTGGTGACAATGAGTTGTGGAATCAAATTAAAACAAGCAATGAACCGCTTTATACATTTGATGAAAATTCAACCTATATTCAAAATCCGCCATTCTTCGAAGGGTTAAAACCAGATCCAGATGAAGTAAAACCATTAGCTGGACTTCGTGTTGTGGGTAAATTCGGTGATTCTGTAACAACTGACCATATTTCACCAGCAGGTGCTATCGGTAAAGATACACCAGCAGGAAAATATCTTCTTGAAAATGGTGTTGATATTCGCGATTTCAACTCTTACGGTTCACGCCGTGGGAACCATGAAGTCATGATGCGTGGTACATTTGCAAATATCCGTATCCGCAACCAAATTGCACCGGGTACTGAAGGTGGTTTTACAACTTACTGGCCAACTGGCGAAGTAACATCTATCTTTGATGCATGTATGAAATATAAAGAAGATGGTACAGGATTAGCTATTTTAGCTGGAAAAGACTATGGAATGGGTTCTTCTCGTGACTGGGCTGCTAAAGGTACAAACCTTCTTGGCATTAAAACAGTCATTGCTGAAAGCTACGAACGTATTCACCGTTCTAACTTAGTATTGATGGGTGTTCTTCCATTACAATTTAAGGATGGCGAAAGCGCTGAGACACTTGGCTTAACTGGAAAAGAAACCATTGATGTACAAGTAGATGAAAACGTACGTCCACGTGATTTAATTAAAGTGACAGCAACTGATGATGCTGGAAACAAAAAAGAATTTGAAGTGGTTGTTCGTTTCGATTCTGAAGTAGAAATTGATTACTATCGTCACGGTGGTATCCTGCAAATGGTCCTTCGTGAGAAATTGAAATAAGTCTGATTTTGCCTTCAGCTTTAATTCAAAGCCATACAGATTTTCTGTATGGCTTTTTTATTTATTATAGAGATAGTAAGCTTTAATAAATTGTACCGAATGAGGGAAAAAGAGTTAATTTTATTTCTCTTTTAGGTTAAAATAATGTTATAAACTATAAATAGGGTGGGGGGTTTTTCTATGGTTAAAAAGATTTTGGCCGGAGTTTTATTATTCGGATTACTCACAGTTGCGATAGTACAGGCAATGGAAAAGGAAGAAAAACCGGATAATCTTCCTGGATTAAAAATTGGTGTAAAAGCACCTGATTTCGAACTGGAAAATTTAGCTGGTGAAACAGTTAAGCTTTCAGATTATCAGGGGAAAAAGGTGATATTAAACTTTTGGGCGACATGGTGCCCGCCTTGTAAAGAAGAAATGCCTGCCATGGAAAAATTTTATCAGAAGGCTGGGGACGATGTCGAAATATTGGCCGTCAACATTGACCCACAATATGATGTCAAAGGTTTTGCTAATAAAATGGGAATCACATTCCCAATCCTGCTCGATAAAAACGACAAAGTAAACTCAACTTATTCTGTTATGACCATTCCTACAACTTACTTTATTAATGAAGAAGGCCTTATAACGAATAAATACTTAACCTCTATGACAGTGGAACTCATGGAACAATATATTAAAGAAATGTAAAATATAAAGCATTAGCTAAGGGGGCTAATGCTTTTTTCACTTTAAGAAAATATAGAATAAAGACCAATTTTCGAAAATTTGTAATAATTTCAACATCCACCGAACATAATAACATTTACAATAGTAGGTAAGGGGGTTAGAACATAATGAGAAAACCTAGAAAACGCTCTTTTGCAGATCTTGTAAATGAAAATAAACAGCAATTACTTAACGATCAAGAAGCAATTGAAAGAATTGAAAAACGATTAGAAAAGAAACATATGAGCAAAGCCCAATAACTGGTAATTTCTATACTCATTTATGAAAACGCATTCATAGGAGATACTGTACATGAGGACCACGACCACCGTCAGCTCACTGTCGAATGGATGGAAAACCTCATATTAAAGCATCTCTTAGGAGGCAATATATAATGGGTAATCCAAAAAAACATGCCAAGCATTTTAACCCAAGCCATCTTGGTACACAACCAAGAGGTTTTGGCGGAAATAAAGGGAAACAAATGCAGGATAAGTCCGGAAAGCACGCCCAAGTTATTCAGACAAAGGGAGAATAATAGCCAAAAGAGAAATACCCAAAATGGTATTTCTCTTTTATTTAATTTACATAATATTTTTATTGTAAATTAAATAAAACCTTTTTATTCCATTTATTATCTCAAGAAAAATTGACAAACTAAACTTGTACGATTATTTCACTTATAAGGAGGAAGCCAAATGACATTCAATAATAGACCAAATCCAGATGACCGCAGCGATAATGTGGAAAAGCTGCAGGAAATGATTGCGAATACAGATGATAATATTCGTAAAGCTGAAGCAACCATGAGAAATCTCAGTGGGGAAGAATGTGCTCAAGTAGAAGCTAAAAACGAGCGCCGTAGAGAAAGTATTGCCAGTATGCGCGCAGAAATAAAGGACGAATATCAGGACTCGCATTGATGCAAATAGGCATCTATGGCCCTATTTTCAAGTTTTGAAAATGACGAGTATTGCCAATAATTAATCTTATGATTCACGTTTCTATATACCCCATTAAAAAAGAATCGTCTTTTTTAATGGGGATTTTAAAATTTCGTATTGCTTAAAAGCGAAAATCCCCATAGTCTATTTCCTCAAATAAAGTATGGTAAAATAGAACAATGATTCCAACAATAAAATACATAAAAGAATATAAGAAGTGGTGTTTATGCAAAGATCTCAACCATTCCTGCAACAGATGGACCAAACAATAATCGAACAATGGGAAAATGAACTAACTATTCATGGATCCGTTC
>CALGSR010000089.1 GCA_937902115.1 uncultured Bacillus sp.
AATCAACAAGTCCGGCTTGCTGGCTAACGCAATAGCAATCATTACCCGTTGACGAATCCCGCCGCTTAATTCGTGCGGATATTGTTTTAACCTGAGAGCAGGTTCTGTCACCCCAACCTGCTTTAAAAGGGTAATACATTCTTGCTTTACTTCAGCTTTCTTTAAACCTGTTTTTTTTCTTAAAAGAATCACTTCTTCTAATTGTCGTCCAACCGTCATCACGGGATTTAACGCGCTCATCGGATCTTGAAAAACCATGGCGATTTTTTGTCCGCGGATTTTTTCCCACTCTTTTTCCGTTTTTCCAGACAACTCGTCTCCAGAAAAATAAATCTTTCCCACTTCAATACAGCCATTTTCCGGTAATAAACCAATGACTGATAAAGCTGTAGCTGATTTTCCGGAGCCAGATTCACCAACTATGGCCAACGTTTCCCCTTTTTCGACAGAAAACTCAATCTCTCTAACCGCATTCATTTTTCCGTTTGCCGTCTGGTAAGAAATCGATAAGTCTTCCACCTGCAATAATGGAACGGTCATTTTATCCACTCCCACTATAGAACTATATTATCCTTTTAGATGACTAGGATCATAGATATCCCGTAATTTTTCACTCAAAATTGTAAAAGCCGAAACAGCTAACATAATAGCCAGACCTGGAAAAAGAAGTAAATAGATGTGATCGCGCATATAGGGTCTTGCTTCGCTAATCATCATTCCCCACTCTGCATGTGGAGCTTCTATTCCTAAACCTAATAGTGAAAAGCCTGCTAAAGCCATCATAATCCAGCTGATATTCAAGGCAATGATGACCAATAACTGCGGCAGCACATTCGGTAAAATATGTTTCCACATGATTTTCCATTTTGACTGACCATAAAGTTGGGCAGCTAAGACATATTCATTTTCCTTAATAGACAAGGTTAGTCCTCTAATGATCCGCGCAAATGAAACCCACCATGATAGAATCATTGCCACAGCAAGATTAAATAAGCCCGGACCAATGATTCCCACAATAACTAACGCCAATATTCGACTGGGAAATGCAGATAATAAATCAACAATTCTCATCAATAAACTATCTATCCAGCCGCCAAAATAGCCTGCTGTCACACCGGCAATCGTACCAATAATAAAACATCCAGTTGTAATAATCAGGGCAACAAACATCGTCGTTCGTGCACCGTAAATAATTCTTGAAAGAACATCTCGTCCCATATGGTCTGTACCGAACAAATATTCAGAACCAGGCGAAAGCAAGCGGTCGGAAAGTACTCCTGTATTGGGAGAATATGGGGCAATCCAAGGGGCAGAGATGGCGATTAGAAGTAAACTTACAATGATAAAGGCACTCAGCACCAGCCCTTTATTATTTACCCATTTCCTAGCCTTTTCCATCTTAGACATAACGGTTGCCTCCTTTTGCTTTTACGCGGGGATCGATATACAAATAAATGATGTCCACCAATAAATTAATCGTGATAATGATTAATGTGATGAACATCACATACCCCTGGAGAAGCGGAATGTCCCGAGCACTAATCGCCTGCAGGCCCAATCTTCCTAAACCCGGCCAATTAAAAATACTTTCAATAATAACGGTCCCTCCTAACAAAAAGCCAATACTTGCACCTAAAGAGGTAACAACCGGAATCAACGCATTTCGCATCGCATGGCGGAACATCACCGTGCGCCGTGACAGCCCTTTTGAGCGTGCCATCGAAATATAATTTAAGTTTAATACTTCGAGAATACTAGCCCGTAAAATTCGCGCTTTCCCTGCTCCTAAACCAACTCCTAGCACAAGTGCAGGCAGAACAAGATGTTTCCAAGAACCAAAACCAACTAACGGAAAGATGTCCCAGACATAAGCAAAGAGGAATAGTAAGATAAAGGCTAGTAAAAAGTCCGGTATACAACTAATCGTTAAAGAAAATCCTAAAATAATTCGATCAATAATCGTATCCCGGTAATAAGCAGCGAGCAATCCCAACACAATGGTCATCACAACCCCAACCAAGACGGATGCCCCTGTCAACAAAAGAGTTGGTCCTATCCTTTGCACGATTTCATCAACAACAGGCTTGTCCGTAACCCATGAGGTTCCTAATTCCAACTGGATCGCCTGCCCGAGCCAGCTGCCGTATCGTACAAGCAAAGGTTGGTCAAGCCCTAATTCCGTTTGTACGACAGCAATCGTTTCCGGAGTTGGCTGTCCCCCTTGTCGTAAAATAAGATCTTCAGCAATATCACCTGGAATGACACTCGTTAACAAAAAAGTCATAAATGACATCACCAATAATAAAAGCGGCAGAATCAGTACCCGTTTTATCACAAATGACATAGAAATCACTCCAATTGTACCCGCATCCTGCGGGCTTAAATTCCCACCAGAGGGGGAAGCCCCCTCATTAATGGAAGCTTCACTTTACCTCATGACAAGCGCTGCTAATTTTCTGTATTCATTAGCAAGTTGGGAATCAGGCGCCCCTTCCATGACCGTGACATTTTCCTTCTCACATTTTTGGACAATGGGATCACGCGGAAATTTAATCAGCAGTTCTGTTTCAATTTCCTCTAAAGCCTCCTGGACTCTTTGTTCCTCGCTGTTTCCACCCTTGGAATTAAAAATGAGTCCTTTCAGCCTTGCGTAGCCTCGATTACGAAAATTATGAACGGCTTGTGAAATATTGTGTGCGGCAAATAAAGACATTCTTTCACCCGAACTAACGATGTATACATCTTCGGCATAGCCATCACGCAATGGAACGGCAAATCCTCCGCATACTACATCCCCAAGCACATCATAAATCACAACATCCGGCTGATACGTTTCAATCGCTTTCAACTCTTTCATTTTTTCGAACGCAGCAATGATCCCTTGACCGGCGCAGCCAATTCCCGGATTGGGACCGCCTACTTCGACACAGAGAGCCCCTTTATATCCTTCTTTCACAAAATCCGTTAACTCAATCTCATCTTGTTTTTCTTTGATTACATTTAATACAGTCGGTACTCTGCTTCTAGATAGGAGCATCGTTGAATCTGCCTTTGGATCGCAGCCGATTTGCATAACTTTATATCCTTGTTCACATAAAGCAGCGGTCAAGTTGGCCGAAGTCGTCGATTTTCCGATACCTCCTTTTCCATAAAAGGCGATTCGCTTCAGTGGTTTCGTTTGTGCTTCCATGTAAACACTCCTGACTCATTATTTTTTCGTCCATGCATGACGACTGATTTCCTGAAATAAGTTCTGGGTCAATGATTGATACCCAACATATCCAACCAATGGATTCCCATCATAAATATTAAATACATCAAAGGCGGGTGCGGTAATTCTTAGCTGAACCGGAACTTCCTTCGCTAATGCCGTATCTTCTGCACTGCCTAATAAAATAAAGGGTTGAATCTCCTTAAGGGCCTTTTTCCACTCCAATTCACCAGGGGTTACGTACACCTTGTTAACCCCTAAAGATTTTATTTCCTTAAGCTCGTCAAGTTTAGGCTGACTAGTTAAACGAACCGCTTCCAATGGGAGGTTCCAGTCTTCTTTTACCATTTGAATGAATCCCTTTGCCATCCCCGGGGGACAAGCAAGCACTGTTTTCCAGTCTCTTTGGTAAAATTCCCCTCCGGAAATCATTTCGCAGTAATGATGATACGAAAACGAAGAATCAAGTTCGTTTAGCTGCGCCGGCAGTTCACTTTGTACCATTTCTGCCACCTGTTTCAGCCACTGAAAAGTCCCTTTATCCCCATACGGCAGACCGTAAATATACGGGATATCGTAAAACTCCTCTAAATAGTTTGCAGCCTTTACTCCCGCTGTACTTGTGACGATATTTAAGTCTGCTTCTGGTAAAGACTTTAATGCTTCCGTTGTTGTTTCATAAGGGAAAACGATATTTATTTCCAACCCGATTAAAGCCAGTAATCTTTTCAGCTCTTTTTCATCTGCCGCCCAATTAAATGTATTTACTGTTGGACCAATGATATTGACACGCACCGATCCCTCTTCTATGCCGAGCTTCTTGACAGCGAGTTTTGGACAATAAAATCGGATTAAACGGTCGATCGCTTCTTCTACGCCATTTTCCGCATCTACTTTCCAGGTTGTATTATTGAAAGCCAAGATCGGCTGTTGGACAACAGGTTCCATTTCTTTGGCTATGGCCTCCACATCCACTCCGATTAAAGCCGAAACGGGATTTGCGATGATCGCGATTAACGAAATCGATTCTTTCTCAGCCACTTCTTTTATTACCGCCTTAAGCTTATCCTCCCCGCCACTCAGGGCAATGTCCTCCATCTCAAGACTAGTGCTGCAAAAACGGTCATAAATGAAACCGCGTGTTCGTTGCGAGGCAGTTACAAATTCAAAGAAATTACACCCTGCCGTACCATGATTGATGACAGCCACATCTTTCACACCGGCTAAAGCCCATAGAATTCCTAAATATTCATTTGTCGGCAAAAATACAGATGAGATTCTGCTCATATTACGCACCTCCCTTCCGGCAATGAATGAGATTGATTACATTCTCCAGTTCCTGTTCTACAGCGGCAAAACCCGGACCGCTGATCGGGGTGGTAGGATGACAATGGCTCACATTTGCCTTTTCCAACTGTTCGGTCAGTCCATGACCAAGAAATAGTTGCGGTTGATATTGCTTGATCAGTTCTTCCAACCTCGATGTTTTATTTAAATGGATAATTGGTAATTCGACCCCATTTTGCTTAAGCTCCATCAAGTAAGAATCTGCTTTATGAACGGGCATTCTTGTTTGTAAAAATTTTACTTCCATTCCCATTTTTGTATAAAATACGGTTGCTTCTAAATTGTTTCCATTCACGGCACCGATAGCAAACGAAATCCCTGTCAGTAATTTTTTCTTCTCCTCTAAGAAGCGCAAATGTTTTTCAGCCAAGTCCTGAATTTCTACAGTTAAATCAATTCCTAAGTGTGCAGCTATCTTTTCATAACCTTGAATGATTTCCTCGGTTCCATACGAATAATCATAAAAGATAGACGGGGTCCCAAACTGCTGCTCCATTTTTTCAGCTAAGCCTAGAGATGCCCTGCCAATGACGATATTTAACGAGGCCTGCGCTGCCCTTTCGATTTCACTTACATGGTCCGCCCCGGGCAAAACAGCATTTATTGCCACATCTGCATTCTTGAGCACCTGTACCAATTCTGCATCGTGCCAATTGGGTGCCATCAGCCCAAGAATATTGACATGTAAAGGTTTGACTTCCATTGGCTTCATCAACTGTACAAGGGATGCTAAATACTCACTTCTCCCTTTTTGCTGATGCAGACAAGAATAACCATTTGTCTTTACGACTAAAACCTTTGCTTTTAAACGGCTTTTAATCGAATCCAATGAAGCTTCATCAAAACCAATGATCTCTGGGACGCAAGTTGAAATGAGAAAAATAATCTCCGGTTGCACTAACTCATCGATTTCTTGTAAAGCCTCTTCAATCACCATATCGACGCCAAATACCACATCGGATTGTTTTAAGTTCAAGAGATATAGATTATCTTTTTTACTGCTTGGGGTCTGTCCGCGCCGATCTGCGAGAAACTTCGCATGATATAAGCAGGAAGGAGGCGCCATCACCAAGGCTGCGCTACTTTGAAACAGCGGTGCCATTAAGGTCGCTTCAAACAATCCACAATGCGCTCCGGGATACTGAGCCAGAGCAACGGCTCTATTTTCCATTTCATCCTTCGTCGCGGATTTTGCTGAAAAATTCATCCTTTTCACCTCATTATTCTTCGATTGTTACTTTATAAGCAAAGCGAAGCGGATCCATCGTACCGGAGAAATCCCAGCCTTCAATGCCATTTTTCATAATCGTGACTCTTTCCGGGTGACTAATAAATGCACCTGGTGTTAGATTCATAATTTCCTGCTGAATTTCGTTATAGATTTCGCTCCTTTGTTCCTTGTCAGTAGTAGAAACCACCTTAGCGACTAATTCATCCAGCTTTGCATGATTGGTTACGATCGCTCCAAGACCTCTGCTCGTAAAGTAATATTGGAAAAAGTAATAAGGATCAGACAAGCTTTTTCCGATACTGCCTAGGCCAACCATGTCAAATTCGCCTTTTTTCGTAAGGTCGCGAATGACACTATCATCTCTTAGTTCCAGATTGATCTTTACCCCGACTTCAGCGAGCTGATTTTGCATCGCTTCTGCCATCGGCTTCCATGTTCGATCTCCTCCAACTAATAAGGTCAGTTCTAATACTTGACCCTCTTTCACTAAATAGCCATCCTTATTTGTATCTTTCCAACCTGCTTCTGCTAATAATTGCTTTGCTTTATCTTGGTCGTGCTGGTACCCTTTGATCGTTGTATCTACCCATGGAATTGACTGATTAAATCCAATCGGTCCTACAGCGGGTGTGGCAAACCCTTCGAATACATAGTCTGTAATTTCCTGACGATCAATCGCATAGTTTATCGCTTTTCTGACATTGATATCGCTAAGAAGCCCTTTATTAATGTTAAAACCAAGCCATTCCATCGATCCGGAATCTTGATTAGCCACTACATTTAAGTCTTTGTTTCCTTGTAATCTTTTAATCTCTGATTGCGGAATCCCATATCCATCTGCGCCGATGAGATCAACTTCTCCAGATTCGAGCGCCAGCACCATTGTTGCCGGGTCGGCAATGTAGACAACATTCAATTCATCAAGATTTGGTTTTTCCCGCCAATGGTTTTCATTTGCAATGAACTCTACTTTTTCTTTACTTTGATTCTGTAATACAAAAGGACCTGTTCCAATTGGCTTTGTCATCTTCCTTGCTTCATCAAATGACGTTGGACTTGGAATCACACACTGGAAGGAGCCAACAATATTTAAGAACGGTGCAAAAGGTCTTTTTAAAGTAAAAATAACCGTACTATCGTCAGGTGTTTCAATGTTTTCAATTCCCAGCCTTCTCGACATTTCAGGATCTGCCATATAATGATTAAAAGCTGCTGCTACCGCGCTGCTGTTAAATGGAGTTCCATCATGGAATAAAACATTCTTCCGCAAGTTAAACGTCCAAACAGTCCCTGCGTCATTTACAGTCCACGATTCGGCTAAAGCGCTTTCAAATTGACCCGTTGACGTTTCTAAAGCTAATGGTTCAAAAACAACGGTTCTTAACGCTGTGTTTTCTCTACCGCTTCCATAGGGGTCTAATCCTAAATAATCTAACCCATGCCCTAAAGCGATGGTTAAGCTTTGTGTTCCATCTTCTTGACTGTTTTTTGAATTTCCATCCTTGCTCGCTTCCTCGCTGCCGCATGCAGAGAGGACTAGAATACAGCATATAAATAGTACTAAATATGAGGCCTTTCCCTTACGGAAATTAAAAATTTTCACGATAAAACAATCCCCTTTAACTATATTTTTGAATATCATTTGAAATACTCAAGAAAATTCTATCAATGAATATTGAAATAAGTTTGAGGATTCAGTGTGTTTGCTATGTGATTGCTGAGAAATTTCAGTGAAGTTGCGTAGATTCTAGCGTGAAAAATAGCGGGGTTGTAGTAAAAAAGGGCGCACTTAACTAAGGCATT
>CALGSR010000090.1 GCA_937902115.1 uncultured Bacillus sp.
ACTTCTCGGTACATCCATGACTAAGAGATTGGAAATTTCCTTTGCAGTTGTATAGTTTTCCTGCCGGATATCTGCACTGCCGGAATCAAAAAGGATATTGTCACGGATGGTTACGGATAACCCTTCATTTGTTAAAGATGTCTCAAGGGAGTTTTGCACTCCATTTTCTTCAATATATTGATTTACCCGACTTTGCATCACGCCCAGTTTTTGCTGTTCTTCATACTGCTCAGTTGTTTGTTCAGGTCTTTTTTCTCCATCTTTATCACTCGATTCTAAACTGCCCTCCGGCATCGGACTTGGATACTCAAAAAAACCTGTACCGCCCTTAAATTCTTGATTAAAGGCGTGGGACAAAGATTGAAATTTATTATTGTCCACCGCACTCATCGCAAAAAGGACGATAAATAAAGCCACTAATAAAGTTAGTAAGTCGGAATATGGAAGCAGCCATGATTCATCAATGTGTTCATCCTCTTTCTTTCGCCTACGCTTTCTCATTGCTCGTCACACTGCCTTCTTCAAAAAATTTGCTCCTTTGACGTGAAGGGAGATAGGAAACTAATTTTTGTTCAATCACTCTTGGTGCTTCTCCTTCGAGAATCGATAATATTCCTTCAATCATCAAATATTTAGAATTGGCTTCAACCATCGATTTTCTTTTCAGCTTGTTAGCAAAAGGATGCCACAGCACATAACCGGTAAAAATACCAAGCATCGTTGCGACAAAGGCGGCACTAATCGCATGCCCTAATGCATCTGAATTAGACATATCTCCTAAGGCAGCAATCAACCCAATTACGGCTCCTAAAACCCCTAAGGTCGGTGCATAAGTACCTGCCTGAGAAAAGATTAATGCACCGCTCCTGTGTCTCTCCTCCATCGCTTCAATTTCTTCTGTTAATACATCGCGGATATAGTCTGCACTTTGTCCATCAACAGCGAGTGACAATCCATTACGGAGAAAAGGATCCTCCAGTTCATTAATCCTTCCTTCCAGCGCAAGCAACCCTTCTTTTCTGGCCAGTTGGGCGAGATCTGTAAATAATTTAATCAATTCAACCGTATCCGTTATCTTTTGTTCTTTAAAAATAATACGGAATAGCATCGGTATCCTTTTCAGCTCTGCCATTGGAAATGCAATCGTAACCGCTGCGATAGTACCAGCGATAATAATTAAGAAAGCAGCTGGATTTAATAGTACAGTTAGACTGGTTCCTTTTAAAACCATCCCAACCGCAACAGCAATAAAACCTAATAGTAACCCTATAATTGTAGCTATATCCATATCCATCACCCATCTAGTTTCAATCTATGTAAGTATTTTCCAACAATAAGATCGTTTTTATTAATTTATTCATTATTATTTATTTCGACAAAAAACAAATATTATTTAGATACTATTTCTCTTTCGGAACAATAATGGAAGATAAATGCCGGAAATGCTAATGGAGAAGCTGAGGAAAAATAAAAATAATGCTCTCTGGGGGGAGGAGCATTACTTTTATACGAAATACGTTTATCATAAATTAGGGGAGGGACTAACATTCTCCTGGGAATGCTTCGTTTCATATGGCTATTATATTATGTTCATTTCCAGAAAACCATGAACAATTTGTGAATCATTTCACAGATAAACACACGTTCATAAATCTGTAAAATCTTTAAGTTCATCTTCATTACATAAAGAATCTACGCCTTGCAAAACATAGGGAAAGAAGGAAGAAAGGAAGTGAAAAAGAATGGGACGAGGCAAAAATTTTGATCATAAAAAGAAAAATCACCCCGGTGAATTTCCCGCTCATACATTAGTTGAACGCCATACGACCGAAGCGCAAGAGGACGAGGAGCTTTTGGTTGTTCAAGAAGCTTTTAAAAATCGTGTAGAAGAAGATGAAGCATGACAAAAAAATGGGCCAGGCCCGCAGTACTTTTGTGTACTGTGGGACTAGCTCCTTCTTCTTTTATCAAAGCTTCAGATTTTTCAACGCGTCGGCAAATGGGTTATTGAGTGGTTCTTCGTCCTTGTTTTGGTTATTCAAATACTTCTGCACCGTACGTTTATCGACTTTTCCTCTAGATTCTTTTTTACGGCGTGCTTCGAAGGCAGAGAGCTTTTCACGATAGCCGCATTTGCAGGCAAAGATTTGCCCCTCTCCTTCCCCACGGAGCTCTAATTTTTTATGGCATTGCGGGCAGCGGGCATTCGTTACACGGGAAACATTTTTGCGATGACCGCATTCACGGTCCTGGCACACAAGCATTTTTCCCTTTTTACCGTTTACTTCAAGCATCGGTTTACCGCAGTCCGGGCATTTTTTCGTAGAAATATTGTCATGTTTAAACCGTTTATCGCTGCCCTTAATTTCAGCGACAATTTCTTTCGTGTGTTTCTTCATTTCATTAATAAAGACCTCTTTTTTCAGCTTCCCTTTAGCAATCAACTCCAGCTTTTGTTCCCATTGGGCTGTCGTTAAAGGCGAACGCAATTCTTCCGGGACTAAATCTAAAAGCTGCTTCCCTTTTGATGTAATGTGAATTTCCTTTCCTCTTTTTTCAATAAGGAAGGAGTTGAACAGCTTATCGATAATATCTGCCCGGGTCGCAACCGTACCTAAGCCCCCTGTTGCTTTCAAGGTTTCGGCTAATTTTTTATCTCCGCTACTAATATATTTTGTAGGATTTTCCATCGCTGAAAGAAGAGTTGCCTCTGTGAAGCGTGCCGGCGGCTTTGTTTGTCCGGATGTTTGCGCGATTAATTTCACCTTCAATGTATCGCCTTTTTCAATCCGAGGCAGGATTTGTTCCTTTAAATCATCCGCAGCATCTTCATCCTCATATTTATTTTCATATACTTCCTTCCAGCCCGGATTCAAGATTGTTTTTCCTCGTGCTACAAAGTGTTCTTCCCCAATTTTGGCACGAAGAGTTAATTGTTCGTACTCAAACGCCGGGAACAATACGGCTAAGAACCGTTTAATTACTAAATCATAAATTTTACGTTCTTTATCATTGAAGGCTGAAAAATTCACATAGCCTTCTGTTGGAATGATCGCATGGTGATCACTGACCTTGCTGTCATCAACAAAAGATTTGGAAGCCTTTATCGGTTTTGTCAAAACTTTATTGGCTAAAGGACGATATTCGCCGACACCGCAGGCCTTCAGGCGCTCTGGCAATGTTGGAACAATATCGGATGAGATATAACGTGAATCTGTCCGTGGATATGTCAGTACTTTATGCTGTTCGTACAGTTTTTGCATAATATTCAGCGTTTCCTTTGCCGAGTAGCCGAAAATTTTATTGGCATCACGCTGCAGTTCTGTTAAATCATATAGCCCCGGGGAAAATGTCTTCTTCGCCTTTTTCTCTATTTCTGTAACAACGGCATTTCCCCTGCCAAGCTTGTTCACAATCTCTTCTGTTTTTTCCTGAGAAAAACTACGGCTGTTTCCTTTTGTATCTTGCCATGTCAGTTTTAGATGATCGGCTGTTTGCGCTTCAATGCCATAATAGCTTTGCGGTTTAAAGTTCTTGATTTCCTCTTCACGAGCGGCAATCATGGCAACAGTAGGTGTCTGCACACGGCCGCAATTTAATTGGGCGTTATGCTTTGTTGTCAGCGCTCTTGTTGCGTTTAATCCGATATACCAGTCTGCTTCAGAACGAGCAACAGCAGAGGCATATAAGTTTTCATAGGCTTTGCCTGGTTTTAATTTTTGAAATCCTTCTTTAATTGCTTTATCTGTCACAGATGAAATCCAGAGACGTTTCACCGGTTTATTGACTTTTGCTTTATCGATAATCCAGCGGGCAACCAATTCCCCTTCGCGCCCGGCATCGGTGGCAATAATAATCTCTGATACATCGCCGCGTACCATCTGGGATTTCACTGTATTAAATTGCTTCCCTGTTTGTTTGATGACGGTTAATTTTAACCGCTCCGGAAGCATTGGCAGATCTTCCAGCTTCCATGTTTTATATTTCACATCATAGCTCTCCGGATCAGCCAGTGTGACCAAGTGTCCCAATGCCCATGTCACAATATATTTGTCACCTTCCAGAAAACCATTCCCCTTTTTCGTACAGCGCAAGACATTTGCAATGTCACGGGCTACCGATGGTTTTTCTGCTAGTACTAAGCTTTTTGCCATTTATTAAACATCCTTTCGTTCATACATAGTGTAATAATAGCACTCTTTTGCCCTGCTGAAAAAAAACGAGATGAATTCTTTCCATATGGCTTCTGATTTTCCTTTTTTTTCAGAAAAAGCTACAATAGTGAAGTAGATCTTGACGAAGGAGCTGTTAATATTGAATGAATTTCAACAAAAATTAGACAAGTACGGAGAACTAGCCGTTAAAGTTGGGGTCAATTTACAAAAAGATCAAACACTTGTTATAAATGCTACACTCGACGCGCAGGAGCTTATTCGAGTGCTTGTGAAAAAAGCTTATGAAGCAGGTGCCAAAAATGTCATTGTCAATTGGAACGATGATGTGGTAAACCGCTTGAAATATGACCTAGCACCGGATGAGAGCTTTACGGAATATCCGGAGTTTCGGGCAAAGGAAACCATCGCTCTTGCAGAAGAAGGTGCAGCCTTTATGTCTGTCATTTCTTCCAGCCCTGCTTTATTAAAAGGGGTCAAGCCTGAGAGAATCGCTAACTATCAAAAAGCAGCCGGTACAGCGCTTAAACAATACAGACAATACATTCAATCTGATAAAGTCAGCTGGACCGTTATTGCCGCACCGTCACAAGGTTGGGCAGATATGGTCTATCCAAATGAACCTGCCGAAAAACGGGTAGACATGCTATGGGATGCTATTTTCACCACAACTCGAATTGATCGTAAAGACCCAATTGCCGCTTGGAAAAAACATGATGAAACATTGCATGAAAAAGTGAACTACTTAAACGATAAAAAATATAAAAGACTACATTACACGGCTCCTGGAACTGATTTAACAATTGAACTTCCGGAAAAACATATTTGGTGCGGGGCCGGCAGTATTAACGAAAAGGGCTTTGAATTCATGGCTAATATGCCGACGGAGGAAGTCTTTACTGTTCCAAATAAAACAGGCGTCAACGGTACCGTTTCAAGCACAAAGCCGTTAAGCTATGGTGGCAATATTATTGATGAATTCACCCTCACATTTGAAGCGGGCAAAATTATCGATGTCAAAGCAAAACAAGGAGAGGAAATTTTAAAACAACTGGTTGCTACAGATGAAGGGTCCCATTATTTAGGTGAAGTGGCTCTTGTGCCGTATAACTCACCTATTTCACAATCAAATATTCTCTTCTTTAATACATTGTTTGATGAAAATGCCTCTAATCACTTGGCGATCGGCAGTGCCTATGCCTTCTGTATTGAAGGAGGCAAAACGATGTCACAAGATGAATTGAAAGAAAATGGCTTAAATGAAAGTATCACACATGTTGATTTTATGATTGGTTCTTCTGAAATGAATATCGATGGCATTACGGCAGATGGCACAATAGAACCGGTATTTAGAAACGGAGACTGGGCATTTTAAACTATACGCTTGCAACATCGATCCATTTGTGGAAAGATTAGAGAGACTAGCTTATTTGTATAAAGGCGGAGGGGTTGAAATGATCCAGTTGCGTATCATTGTATCTGGAAAAGTACAGGGTGTAGGCTATCGTTACTTTTCACAAATGAAAGCTGTTCAGTACGGGGTAAAGGGTTGGGTCAAAAACTTGGCGGATGGTTCGGTGGAAGTCATTGCACGAGGGGAAAATAACCAGCTTGAGCCTTTTATTGCAGACTTGCGTAAAGGGAATCCTTTTTCAAAGATCAATAATTTGGAGATTACTGAAATGGATCAGCTTGAACATTTTCATTCATTTACGATTAAATATTAAATAATTATTCCACAATAATAATTGAACGTGATATACTTTCTTAAAAATACGTTTAGGAGAAAAAGTATGTGGTCTGATTTTAAAAAATTTGCTATGAAAGGCAATGTTATCGATTTGGCTGTTGGGGTCGTTATTGGGACGGCCTTTGGAAAGATCGTGACATCCCTTGTCCAAGATTTAATCATGCCTCTGGTTGGGCTGCTTCTTGGAGGAATTGATTTCTCAAAACTTTCCTATCCCTTTGTTGATACTGAAATTAAGTATGGGTTATTTATTCAGTCCGTTGTTGATTTCTTTATCATTGCTTTTTCAATCTTTCTTGTCATTCGGTTACTCAGTCGTTTTAAGAAGAAAGAAGAAGCAGTTGCCCCGGCACCTGAAGGACCTAAAGCAGAAGAATTACTGGCGGAAATACGAGACTTGTTAAAAGAGAGACAAAAAGAACATGAATAATAAAAAAGGCTAAGAAGGACAGCTTTCCTTTTTAGCCTTTTTCAAATAAAGAGAGTATAAAATTTCTGTACTTTAAGCAGTGTCCAGTTCAAGCAGTTCAAGCACTTCCGCTTTTCGTATTACCAAGGTAACTTAGTACCAAATTTTTTTGCTCTATCAGCACTGTCTTTTCTGCGTCTTTTGCGAATTTCTAATCTTCCTTTAGCCGTTTCGTACAAATGCTTCTCTTCCTCTGTTTCCGGAATAATTTTCGGCACTGGAGTCGGTGTACCATTTTCATCAAGGGCAACAAAAGTAAGAAATGATATCGCACACACATTACGTTCCCCTGTCAGCATATTTTCAGAAACCACCTTCACAAACACCTCCATTGAGGAAGTGCCTGTATATGTAACATACGCTTCTAAGCATACAGAATTCCCTTTAAAAATAGGATGAAGAAAATCTACTGAATCATTTGATGCAGTCACAACTGTATTCCGCGCATGGCGCATCGCTGCAATTGCCGCTATATCATCAATATAGGACATCAATTTCCCGCCAAACATTGTTCCATTCACATTCGTATCGGGAGGCGCAACAAGACTTGTTTTGATTGCTAGTGATTCTCTACAAAATCTAGATTCTACCATGTAAACTCCTCTTTCAGTTAACAAATTATTAATTCATAGTCTAATCATATCAAACTTTTTGCAATATCCCAAAATACTATTTAACTGAAATATCCAACCTCTTAATTATTACTTTTTACACATGTAAGCTTGGGTTATAAGCAAAAAAAATACGTATCTCTGGACAGTCATTTGCATATACTCATTGCTGGGATTTGAGGCTATTCAACGGGTGCATCCAGACAGAGACTCCAATTTTCTTACAAACCGTTACATAATGAAGCAGCGTGAGAAGGATCGCCTCAGTATTAATGCCAATAATCACGCCGTCCATTTGAAATTGACTATTTGATCCAAGCAAATAAATGACGATAAAAGCAACGAGTGTTGCCCACACCCCATGAATAAACGCTTCTTTCATCAGTCCAAGACCAATTAAGTAGGCCTGCAGAGGCATCACAAAGAAGTGAAATAAAAAGCACGGGGCAAGCAGCTGTACGTAACGCGCGGCACCTGCAGAATGGAAGAATGTTGTCGTTAATGGTTCAGCAAATATATAACACACGACTACGGTTGGAATTCCATAAAGAAATGTTAACAGCATCACCTGTCGCAGCAGCCTCTGCAACTGCTCGGTATTTCGATCCGCATTCGCCTTCGATATCGTTGGAATAAGCATCAGCATAAAGGAATGCGAGATAAATGCGGGAAACATGCCAATGGACATCGCAATCCCCGCAACCATTCCAAACTGCTCCATGGCTAAATCTTTGCCAACTCCGGCATAGAACAAGGCATACGTAATTAAAAAAGGCTGTACCGCCGAAGTAAAGGCATGAAATACTCTTAATGCGGTAGTAGGAATCGAAACTTTCATGAGATTTTGCATCACAACTTTACCATGCAATCTTCGTGAGGGCTGTTTCTTCATATATTGATATTGAATCATAAATACATGAAATAAGTAGAGAAACACGACTAAATCACTGCCAATAAGAGTACAGAAGGCAATTAACACCGCAGCATTCAGTTCGAAATCAAAAAGGCGGAATAAATAAACGAGCAAGGCAAGCTGAACAATTTTACGTAGAAAATTTGCAATCGCTATTTTGCTCATTTGTGCTCTACCCATAAAATAACCTCTGGCAATCGAGGTAAATGAAATAATCGGAATTAAAATGAGAATCAGCCAGCGGAAACTAGGATGATATTCATCAAATGCAGGAATAAATGGCAGAACCAGCGCTGTGATAATCATGAGAACCGTTGTCAAAATTATCGTCCATTTCAGGACATGACTTAACATACTTTGATGAATTCTTTTATCCTTTTCGGCAATAAATTTAGAAATGGAGACAGGCATTTCAAAGCTGGCCAAAAGGACAATGAGAAATACGGTTGGCATAATGGACATATACATCCCCAGTCCCTTTTCTCCCAGCTCTCTTGCCAAAACCATATTTATAAGGAATTCCACACATTCCCCAATAAAGGCAGCGCCAATAAGCATCAATGTCCCTTTAAAGAATGAATTCATATACCTCTCCCTTTACAACTTAACCTCTATACAACATATGAGACAAGTCCCCGGAATATTTGTGGTTGAGAGCGAAAAAAATCGCGAGACCGACTCTCGAGTTAAAGAGTCAGCCTCACGATCCTATGATTGACGATGCAGTTTAAGCAGCTTCATCGTCAGTTCATCTTTATGTTCATCACTTATTAGCTCTTCTACTACTTGTCCATTTTTCATAAAAACAACCCGGTCAGCCGCCTCTGCAGCAACATCCATCATATGGGTCGAAAAAATAATGATCGTTCCGCTCTCTTGAATCTCTTTTATCAACTCAACAAATACATTGACCCAATAGGGATCGAGTCCATTTGTTGGTTCATCGAGCAGCAATAATGCAGGCTTTGCCAGACTTGCCTGTCCGAACAACAAGCGCTGCCGCATCCCCTTTGAAAGCTTGCTGATGCGCGTCGTGGCTTGTTCCTCCAAACCGATAAGAGCAATAATTTCCCGTACCCTCTCCTTTTTAACGTTGCGCAGTGATGCGTAAAACATAAGGAATTCTTCAACGGTAAGCGTTTGTTCCGCATGAAAGTCATCCGGCATAAATCCGATTTCCTTCACATACTTTTTCCGGTTCTTTTGTAATTCAATATCATTTAACGTAATCTTTCCGCTCGACGGGGACAAAATACCTGATAGCAGGTGAAGCAGCGTACTTTTACCTGCTCCATTCCCCCCGGCCAAGACGATACATTCTCCATCTTTCGCCGTTAAAGAAATAGGGGCGAGTGCTGTTTTTGTTTTATAAACTT
>CALGSR010000091.1 GCA_937902115.1 uncultured Bacillus sp.
CTTAATCTTCATTCATTCCTCCAAAATTTCTTTATAAAAGTGAAACTTTTTTATCATGTAAAGCGTCTATATATTAACCAACCTATTATAACGCAATCTAGGGAAAAAGAGAAAAGGCAGTGGAAATTGATCCCACTACCTTTTCATCCCGGGAATTGAACCCCCGCTCAATTTTATAATATTCACTATCTATTCCCCACTTTAGAAGTGGAAATCTCTGCGTATAAGATAAAACCTTTAATCAAGAATTTTTATTTTCACTGTTTTCCTGCCCCAGCGGTAAGCCTCGGCCTTTGAAGCGATAAAGACATCGATTTTATTTCCCTTTATTGCTCCGCCAGTATCAGCTGCAACGGCATAGCCATATCCTTCGACATACACTTTTGTACCTAACGGGATTACCCTTGGATCGGCCGCTATGACTTTTGCGTTTGAATTGACATGGAGATTAATTCCTGTAGCGGTAATACCAGAGCAACCGCTGCAGCTTGCCGTATAAGCAGTCGCCTCTACATACATCTCTCTTCCAGACTCATTCCCTCTGGAGGCTACCTGTACCGGCTGCGGCTTCGTACCGACAGCGACTACTTTATCCTGCTTGTCTCTGATCATCTGCTCACTAATGACACTTCGGGACACTTCAACCCCGTTTTCTTTTATGATCTCATATTGTCTTGAAACAAGGCCTTCTTTACCATCAGTAATAATCTTTTCTGTACCGCTCGGTAAATTGGCATCCTTTTGCGCAACAACAGCATAACCAACTGGTTCTTCCACTACATCGGTGACCTTTTCTACGCGAATAACGTTTATCACGCTATTTTCTAGCACTCTTTCCTCTAACATTGGTTCAACCCGGTCCAATTCTGTTAAAGCAACTTCCTGTTGTGTTAAAAAGCCAGCGACCGTAGTCGAAGTTGACCATGCTTTCTTCTCTGTCCCACCATCAAAGAGTATTACAGGGAAGGCCCTATTAACCACCACATCCATCCCTTTTTCTAAGTTTGTATCGGGCTTTGGATGTACTTGGTCATGCTCATTTAAAGCAATTTTCTGTTCCTCTAATAATTCCTCAACTGTTACTGCGGTTGTCCATACAAATCTTTTCCGGTTATCATTTTCCAACTGAACCTGTTTTGCCGGATTCCAAACAACCTTTTCGTTGTTCTTAACCTTTGAGCCTAATGAGGGGTGTATATAATCCTTTGAATGAATGGCAACGTCTAATTCCTCAAGTAATTCTTCAACAGTAGATGCATGTGTTTTAATGACCTGTTCCTGGCCGTTTAACGTAAGAACTACTCTTTTATCAGTAGTTTCATAGATTACAAAGCCTGATGCAGCAATCAAAACGATTAAACTGGCTGCAATAATCGGCCACTTTTTCATGCTCAAAGATTTGAAAAACAGGTTTTTCATGTTTTTATACCAAATGAAAAACGCCTCCTTCTCTCTCGGTGATTATATAAACTAATCTGCCAATTTGTCAACCCATGCCATTTTTAGCAATTGGCCTAAACTTAGTCCTAATTATGCTAAAGGTTTGTTTGACATGTAAAGGAAGAATTATCGACAGAATGTTCACGAGAAATAAAGAAAGCGTGTAGAAATCATAAGAATTCGATCGCATCAAGCTTAAAAATTACACCATTCGACAAAAAATCTTATCACTTTATAGCGAATAATCTTTTTGCATTTTCCGTTGTTGCAGCAGCCACCTCGTCAAAGGTCAGACCCTTTAATTCTGCAATTTGTTCTGCTACAAGTTTTACATATGCAGGTTCATTTCGTTTTCCCCTGTGTGGATGAGGGGTTAAATACGGACAGTCCGTTTCGATTAATAACTTATCAAGCGGGACCTCAATTGCTACCTCTTTCGGTTTTTTTGCATTTTTAAAGGTAACGGGTCCACCAAGTGAAATATAAAAGTTTAGATCGAGACATTCTCTGGCGGTTTCTACACTGCCGCTAAAACAATGCATAATGCCGCCTACTTCAGCTGCCCCTTCCTCCTTGAGGATCGTTATAATATCAGATGTTGCCTCACGATTATGAATGATAATTGGTAGATGAACCTTTTTAGCAAGGCGAATCTGTTTCCTAAAAACCTCCTGCTGGATATCCTTCGGAGACTTGTCCCAATAATAGTCAAGCCCAATTTCTCCAATCGCTCTTACCTTTGGGTGCCCTGATACTTCTTCAATCCACTTTAAATCGGCATCACGCATATCAATTGCATCAACAGGGTGCCAGCCAACGCTTGCATAGAGAAAATCATATGTCTCAACCAGTTCCATCGCCTTCTCAATCGTTGGGCGATCGAAGCCGACGACCGTCATCATCTCTACTCCGGCCTGAAGGGCCCGCTCAATCACTTCAGAGAGATCGCCCTTATATTGTTCCGCATTTAAATGGGCATGTGTATCAAATAACATCACGAACCGCCTCTTTAACAAATATTAATTTTAAGTTACATTCTTTTCATTCATGTAACTATTTATTCCTCTCCCTGATGTAACCATATATATAGAAGAAACTCATTTAGTGTGACAAATAATACATTCATACATCCGGAGAAAAATGTTTCACGTGAAACATTTTTCTACAGGATCCATCATTCATTGCATCATCCATTGAACGAAAACCTTATTTAACCTTTGCCCCTAACGGAAGGGAATCCGGAACAGTGGCTAATGCCAGAGTCCCGTCCTTGCTGCCTGCAAGAATCATCCCTTGCGACAATTCCCCTCTTAATTTAACAGGCTTTAAGTTCACAACACAGATAACTCTTTTACCTATTAATTCTTCAGGTTTATAATATTGCGCAATGCCAGACACAAGTTGTCTCGTTTCATAGCCCAAATTCAATTGAAGCTTTAATAATTTATCAGCCTTTTTCACCGGTTCTGCTGCTGTTACTTCAGCTACGCGCAAATCTACCTTCATGAAATCATCGATTGTGATTTCCTCAGCCTCAGGTGCAGTCTCTGTTTTTTCTTCCTTTTGTTCGGCCTTAGGCTGGGCCCCTTGCATTTTTTCTTTAATATATTGGACCTCTTCTTCAATATCCAAACGAGGGAAAATCGGCTCACCTTTTGTAACTTTGGTTCCTTCTGGAATAGCACCAAATTTCTCCATGCTCTCCCATGAAGTAAGCTCTCCTTCTTCAATGCCAAGCTGTGCAAAGATTTGCTTTGGTGCCCGAGTTAAAAAAGGTTGTAACATAATTGAAATTCTTCGTAATGTCTCTGACAAATGTGTCATCACATCCGCAAGCTTGGACGCATTCTCTTCTGCTTTCGCCAGCTGCCATGGTTGTGTTTCATCAATATACTTGTTCGTTCTGCTTACCAATTGCCAAATCGCCGATAAAGCAACGGAAAATTCCATTTTCTCCATTGCCTCTTCATATTTATTAATCGTTGTTTTATTAACTTCAAGCAATGATTGTTCAAATTCCCCCGTGGAACCTTTATAAACAGAAATCACCCCGGAGAAGTATTTATTAATCATCGCAACTGTACGGTTTAACAGATTGCCTAAATCATTCGCTAAGTCAAAGTTCAAACGCTCCACAAATCCTTCTGGAGTAAAGACTCCGTCTGAACCAAACGGAACTTCCCTTAATAAATAGTAGCGCAGGGCATCAAGGCCGTATCGATCGATTAATGTTACCGGATCGACTACATTTCCTTTTGACTTGGACATTTTTCCATCCTTCATCAGAAGCCACCCATGAGCAAAAACCTTCTTCGGCAACGGTAGATTTAAAGCCATAAGCATGATCGGCCAATAGATTGTATGGAAGCGGACGATTTCCTTTCCGACTAAATGAACATCTGCCGGCCAGTACTTTTTGTATTTTGCTTCATTATCAGAACCATAACCTAATGCTGTAATATAATTCGTTAGCGCATCAATCCATACATAAATAACATGTTTCGGATTGCTAGGGATTTTTATGCCCCAGTCAAAGGTTGTCCGTGAAACAGCCAAATCCTCCAGGCCCGGCTTAATAAAGTTATTAATCATTTCATTTTTTCGCGATTCTGGCTGAATAAACTGCGGGTTCTCTTCATAGTATTGCAACAAGCGGTCTGCGTACTTGCTTACCTTGAAAAAGTAAGACTCCTCTTTCACTCTGCCAACCGGTCTGCCGCAGTCTGGACAGTTTCCCTCCTCATTTAACTGCAGTTCAGTAAAATAAGACTCACAAGGTGTACAGTACCAGCCTTCGTATTCACCAAGGTAAATATCCCCTTGTGCTAAAAGCTGTTCAAAGATTTGTGCCACTACCTTTGTATGGCGTTCCTCTGTTGTTCGAATAAAATCATTATAGGAAATATCAAGCTTCTGCCAAAGCTCTTGAATCCCGGCTACGATCTCATCAACATACTGCTTTGGTGTAACCCCAGTGTCCTCAGCCTTTTGTTGAATTTTCTGGCCATGTTCATCCGTTCCTGTTAAATACATCACATCGTAACCGCGGAGGCGTTTATAACGAGCCATTGCATCGCCGGCAACAGTTGTATATGCATGTCCTATATGTAGATTTCCACTTGGATAGTAAATAGGAGTTGTTAAATAAAACGTTTTCTTTTCTCCCATGATTCTTCCTGGTCATTTCGATTAATAGTACTTTATATAAAAGCATATCAAAACGACCGGAATTCACCTCCCTTTATAAACAGTAAATTTTATTAAATCTCCATATTAGTTTTA
>CALGSR010000092.1 GCA_937902115.1 uncultured Bacillus sp.
TCAATATTTCCATAATGCGGTAAATGAGTAAGGACCATTCTTTTCACATTGGCTTTTGCCGCTAATTTTCCGGCATCATAGCTTGTCATATGACCGGCGTTTACTCCGTTTTGCTGACCATAAAAATTGCATTCACAAAGCAGCAGGTCGGCATCCTGCGAGAAGGAAACCAATTCTTCTTTAAAGGCCGTATCTCCTGTATACACTAGTGACTTGCCACATGTCTCAAGTCTCATAGCAAAGCAGTCAGCAGGATGCTTCGTTTTTAAAAACTGGACTTGAAACGGGCCAACAGTTAGTTTTTCATTCTCCTGGTAAGCAATTCCCTTTGTAATCTCCTTATAGGTAAGTTTTGAAAACTCCGATTTATCTAAGTCATGCGCATAAATGGGAAGACAATCCATCTGTTGACCAAGCAGTCCTGCGATCAGTCGGGCGTGTTGCAGAACACCGATATCAGCAATATGATCCGCATGAAAATGTGTGATTAGCACACCTTTAAGCAACTCAGGAGTTAAAATCGTTTGCAGTTTCGACAGGACACCACTCCCGCAATCCAGGAGCAAATGATAATCTTCATGCTGAAGCAAATACCCTGAACTTGCTTCATTTGCCTTCGGATATCCACCCCAGTTGCCAATTACTGTTAACTTCATGACTCCACCTCATTTTATCAAATGCGCCTTGGCGTATTTGCGCCCGATTTTTTTCGAGTTCGCTCGAAAAATTTCCTTTGAAAAATCGAGGCATCCGCCGGAGGCTTAACTTCATTCAGCCGGGGTTTGAACCCCACTGAATCGGAAAAATACTTTGCATTCATCCCCCACTTGTAGAAGTGGAGGACTTCTGCTGAATGAAGTTAAATCTTTTCTTTCCCTTTAGTTTAGCTGAATTCCCTTACATTTACACCATTTAGAATTCTTTCACTATTCTTATCTCTTTAATTTTGTATTAAAACATCTGTTGACATCTATCA
Source organism: uncultured Bacillus sp. (assembly GCA_937902115.1). Lineage (GTDB taxonomy): Bacteria > Bacillota > Bacilli > Bacillales > Cytobacillaceae > Bacillus_BD. Next base: position 977 of record CALGSR010000092.1, read on the forward strand.
CTCTGTTATATTACAATAAAACCAATCAAGCAGATTAACCTTATGACTCAAATTTACGGAGGGAACATCGTGGTAAAAAGCATTATTGAGTTTTTCAGAAATCTACCGGCGAAAATCTGTGCTGAATGTGGAGAACAAATCGAAGAACAAGCTGATTGCTATAGCAACAAGTGCAGTCATTGTCTCGATATGCATGATCTTTAATTTGTAATCGGTATCATTTCATTTTTATTCATCTTCCTATTTCTAATCCTAATACTAGTTTAATAGAACTATTACCCTCTATTAAACGTTTAAAACCAGCCGATTATTGCAGCCGGCTGGTTCCTTTTTGTTAAAAATAGGTTTCTGGACTCTGACTAGTGTCCAGTGTCTAGCTTCAGATATTCAAGCACATTCTGTACAGCTGCTTCTCCTTGGTCGATGCAGTCAGGCAATCCGAGTCCATTATAGGAGCTCCCCGCTAGAAAGACTCCGGGCAATTCCTGAAGCAGTCCATTTGTTGCCTTCTCCATCCTTTCCCTGTGGCCTACGGTGTACTGCGGCATTGCATTATGCCAACGGGATATGACTACTAATTCAGGATCCATTGAAATATCCATTGTTTTTGCCAGATCGTCCAACACGACACGAACAATTTCATCATCAGAGAGATCAACAACAGCTTCGTCCCCTCTTCTGCCTACATAACAGCGCAGCAGTACCTTTCCTTCAGGTGTTGAATGCGGCCATTTTTTATGGACCCATGTACAGGCAGTAATGGAGTAATCGCCATTTCGCGATACAACAAATCCGGTGCCATCAATGTCCTTTTTAACAGCTTCCTTTGGAAATCCAAGTGCGACGGTTGCCACCGAAGTTGACGGAACATTTTTAAAGTCTTGGAAAAATTCGTACTCTGGAAAAGTATTATAAACCGTTTGATGGGATACTGCCATGATGATGCTGTCCGCAATCAGCGCATCGCTTCCATTTAAATCAATGGTATATCCTCCATCAGATTTGCTGATCTTCTCTACACGGAATCCCTTTTTAACAGAGCCCGGTTCAAGCTTCGCTTCAATGGCATCGACGAATGACTGCAGTCCGGTATTGAAGGTCAAAAACATTCCTTTTTTCTTCATTCCGGTATTTTTCGGCCGGCGTGGTGTTGTTTTTTTCATTCCTAATACTAGGCTGCGATGCTTCTGCTCCAAAGCATAGAACTGCGGAAAGGTGGACATCAAACTCATTTCATCAATATCCCCGGAATAAATTCCCGATAAAAGCGGCTCGATTAAATTTTCGACCACTTCATTTCCCAATCTTCTGCGGAAAAAGGTCCCTAATGATTGATCTTTTACAGGCTTCGAGCGCGGAAACACAAAATCACCTGCAGCACGCAACTTGCCTCCCATTGAGAACAGCCCAGTTGTAATAAACGGACCGATTTCGGTTGGGATCCCCATAATAGCTCCCCCCGGCATCGGATGAAGGCGGTCTTTTACAAGAACATATGACTTCCCTGCTGAGTTATTAACTAATTTATCGTCCATTCCTACTTCTTTCGCAAGCCGTGCGGCACTCGTTTTTCTTTCAAGAAAAGAATCGGGACCTCTTTCAATGACATAACCATCTTGCTTATAAGTCTGCATTTTTCCACCAAGACGCGGTGAAGCTTCTACGAGGAGCACCTCTAGCGGCAGATTTTTTTCACGTACTTCTTTTTGCATATAATAGGCTGCGGTTAAACCGGTAATTCCCCCGCCGATAATCACAGCCCTTTTTTTATTCTCTGACACTGCACATCGCCTTCTTTTTGTAAGATCAAATGCGCCTTGGCGTATTTGCGCCCGATTTTTTTCGAGTTCGCTCGAAAAA